>NZ_CASGGV010000298.1:0-53541 GCF_949319125.1 Frankia sp. Hr75.2
GCAATCGACCCCCCCCCCCCGCCACGCACCTTCCGGCACCGCGAGATGACCTTGAGTCCGGGTTGGGGGCGGGCCCCGACCCGGGCTCCGGGGTGGGGGTTTGCGGCGGGGGGGTGTGGTGGGGGGTGTGGTGGCGGCGCCATTCCTGGGGGGTGGTGCCGTAGGCGGCCCGGAAGCGGCGGCTGAAGTGGGAGGGGTCGGCGAAGCCGTTGGCGCGCGCGATGGCGGCGATGCTGCGGCCGCGCGCGTCCCGGGCCGCGAGCGCGCCGCGGGCCCGTTCCAGTCGGTTGCGCACGATCCACTGTTCCAGGCTGAACTCCGCCTCCCGGCACAGCCGGTAGAGGTGACGCACGGACACCCCGACCGCGGCCGCGATGCCGTCCGCGTTCAGATCGGAATCGGCCAGGTGGGCCAGCACGTGGTGACGCACGCGGGCCAGCGTGATCTCCGCCGATGCTCCCGGGGCGTCGTCGGGGCCGCGGGCCGCGCTCACCAGTAACGCCCGGAGGAGCTCGACGGTCGCGGTGCCGACGCCCGCGGCGGACTCGTCCCGTTCGAGGGCCGCGGCGTCGCGGGCCAGCGCGGTGAGGTGGTCGGTGACCAGCGGGTGGAGCGGGCTGCGGGCGAGGTTCGGGGCGCCGCGCCGGACGACCTCGCCGGGCAGGCCGAGCGAGGCCAGCGGTACCTGCAGGCCCTGGCCGCATCCGCCCTCGGCGTTGGCGTACTCGAACGCGGAGCTCAGGTCGGTGCAGTACAGCTCGCCGACGGCCAGCTCGCGGCGGACCCCGAACTGCTCCTGGACGGCGCGCCCGTGCCGGCGCTGCGCGAAGGACAGCACCGGGGGAGCGCTGTCCTGGCGCACGTGCCGGGCGGTGCGGATCATGTGCTGGCCGGCGTTGACGGTCGTGCGGATCAGGCCGACCTCGCCGAAGCTCCACGACTCGATCCGGCCCCGGATGTCGTGCTGGGCGTGCACGCTGAACCGGCTGGTGACGGTGAGCGCGACGATGGCGTCCCGGGCGACCTCGGCGCGCCGGTGCGCCGGCAGGTGGTCGAGATCAAGAACCGTCGCCACCGGTGTTCCTCCCGTCCGGCCGGCGCGGCGGACGCGGGCCGTCCCAAGCCCCGCCGGGTGGTCTGATCGTCCGTCGCCTGCTCGTCGCCTGCTCGTCGCCTGATCGTCCGAGGGCGGCCCGACCAATCGTCCCAAGGGTCGCGGATGTGGCACGGAGAGTCCAGAACCGTGCGCGCAGAGACCAGCACGGCCGACCCGATCCGCCTAGCGTGGACGTGAGGGGACGCCTGCTGACGGCCGGCGCCAGGGATGTTCCTGCGCCCCCGGGGCCGCCGAGAGGAGACATCGTGGCGACCGTGACGACGCTGGACGGCACCGAGATCTACTACAAGGACTGGGGCGAGGGCCGGCCCGTGGTTCTCAGCCACGGCTGGCCGCTGCAGGCGGACAGCTGGGAGGCCCAGATGCTCTTCCTGGCCTCGAACGGCTACCGCGTCGTCGCGCATGACCGCCGCGGCCACGGGCGGTCGTCCCAGCCGTGGAACGGCAACGACATGAACACCTACGCCGACGATCTCGCCGCGCTGATCAGTCATCTGGACCTGCGTGAGGTCACGCTGGTCGGGTTCTCGACGGGCGGCGGCGAGGTGGCCCGGTACGTCGGTCGGCACGGCACGGACCGTGTCGCGCAGATCGTGCTGGTCTCCTCCGTGCCGCCGTTCATGCTGAAGACCGACGACAACCCTGGCGGCGTTCCGGCCGAGGTTTTCGACGGCCTCCGTGCCGCCTCGCTCGCCGACCGTTCACAGGCCTACCGGGATCTCGCCGACGGCCCGTTCTTCGGCGCGAACCGTCCCGGGCAGGAACGCTCCCAGGGCATCCGCGACTCGTTCTGGCTGCAGGGAATGCAGACCGGAGCGCGCAACGCGTTCGAGTGCATCGCCGCGTTCTCGGCCACCGACTTCCGGCCTGATCTCGCCGCGTTCGACGTGCCGACGCTCGTCATCCACGGGGACGACGACCAGGTGGTCCCGATCGAGGTCGGCGGCAGGCGTTCGGCGGAACTGGTCAAGGGCGCCGAGCTGACGGTGTACGAAGGTGCTCCGCACGGCATCACCGAGACGCACAAGGACCGGCTGAACGCCGACCTGCTGGCTTTTCTCGCCACTCACCCCACCTCCGCCCCCGCCTCCGCCTGACCAACAAGGAGACACGATGAGCATCGACAGCGCGGCCGGCCCGGCCGGCTCCGGCAAACCCGACACGATCGTCCTGGTGCACGGCCTGTGGATGACCCCGCGCAGCTGGGAGGGCTGGATCACCCGGTTCGAGGAGAAGGGGTACCGGGTCATCGCGCCCGCCTACCCCGGCTTCGAGGTGGAGGTCGAGGCGCTGCGGGCGGACCCGCAGGTCATCGCCGACCTCACCGTCCCGGCCACCGTCGACCATCTGGCCGCGGTGATCGAGGGCCTCGACGCCCCGCCGATCATCATGGGGCACTCGTTCGGGGGCACCCTCACCCAGCTGCTGCTCGCCCGTGGCCTCGGCGCCGCGGGGGTCGTCGTCGACTCGGCGCCGACCGAGGGGGTGCACGTCACCCCGCTGTCCCAGGTGAAGTCGCTCTTCCCGATCCTGAAGCATCCCGGGAACTTCCACAAGGCGGTCGGGTTCACCCCGGAGGAGTTCCACTACGCCTTCGCGAACACCCTCAGCCGGGAAGAGTCCGACAAGGTCCACGAGCGCTACCACATCCCGGCCCCGGGAAACTGGGTGTGGGTCTACGGCCTTATCGCCAACTTCAAGCCGGGACACCAGGAGACCTGGGTCGACTACGACCGCGACGACCGGGCGCCGCTGTTGTTCATCGGCGGCGGATCGGACCACATCATGCCGGCGTCGGTGAACAAGGCGAACGCGAAGAAGTACCACAACTCCGCCGCGCTGACCGAGTACTTCGAGTTCGAGGGCCGGTCGCACTGGACCTGCGCCGAGCCCGGCTGGGAGGCCGTCGCCGACCACGCGCTGCAGTGGGCCGTCGAGCATGCCGGCCAGCGCCCGTCCAGGACAGCAGCTGGCTGAGGCCCCGCGGCAGCGGGTCTCGTCCGCGGGCCCGCTGTCGCCCTACTGTCGCCCGGTGGCGATCACACTCCGGTGGGTGGCGGCTCGTCGTGGGCGCGGGCGACGTCGGCGGCGATCAGAGCGTCCACCTCCGCGTCCGTGTAGCCCAGGTTCCTCAGGATGCGCCGGGTGTCGGCTCCCTGCGCCCGTGGGGGACGGCGCACCGAGCCGGGAGTGGCGGACAGTTTGATCGGGATGCCGATCCCGCGATAGCCGTCGAGCTCCACGACCATGTTCCGGTGCCGCAGGTGCGGGTCGGCCAGTGCCTGCGCGACGTCGTGCACCGCCGTCGCGGGTACCCCGCGGGCCAGCAGCTCCCGGGCCAGGCCGTGGCGTGCGCGGGGCGCGATCGCCTCACGCAGGATCGCGCGCAGCGCAGCCACGTTCGCGACCCGGGCGGCGTTCGAGGAGAAGCGCGGGTCCCCGAACAGCTCGTCCCGGCCCAGCGCGGTGGCGAGCGCGGCGAACTGCCGGTCGTTGCCGGCGCCGATGAAGATCGGGCCGTCCGCGGCGTCGAAGGTGTCGTACGGAGCGATCGCGGAGTGGGCCGAGCCGGTCCGGATCGGCACCTGTCCGTCCGCCAGGTGCGCCGCCGAGTGGGGATGCAGCAGGGAGGCGGCCGTGTCGACGAGCGTGCAGTCCACGAGCTGGCCCACGCCGGTGCGGGCGCGGGCGTGCAGTGCGAGCAGGATCCCGGCGAACGCGTAGATGCCGGTGACCATGTCGACGATCGGCACGCCGACCCGCAGCGGCGGCCGGTCCGCCTCGCCGTTGATGCTCATCAGACCGCTGTACGCCTGGGCCACGGCGTCGTATCCGGGCATGGCGCCCATCGGCCCGTCGGGGCCGAAACCGGTGATCCGGCACCGGACGAGCCGGGGATGGCGCGCCCGCAGCGTCGGGTCGTCGAAACCCCAGCGCGCCAGTGTCCCGACCTTGAAGTTCTCCACCAGGACGTCGGCTTCCCCGAGCAGCCGACCGAGCACGTCGTGCCCGGTCGGAGTGCTCAGGTCGAGGCAGATGTTCGTCTTGTTGCGGTTGATCCCGGTGAAGTAGGCGCTGGTGCCGTCGGCGACGAAGGGCGGGCCCCAGGCCCGGGTGTCGTCCCCGGCCGGGGGCTCCACCTTGATCACCTCGGCGCCGTGGTCGGCGAGGAGCTGGGCGCACAGCGGCCCGGCGAGAACCCGGGAGAGGTCGAGGACACGGAGCCCGTCCAGGCTCCCGCCGGGGTCGGTCATCCGTCGTCGTCGCCGTCGTCGATCCGCGCCCGTCGTCTCAGTACGACTTCGGCAGGCCGAGCACGTGCTGGGAGACGTAGTTGAGGACCATCTCCTGGCTGACCGGCGCCAGGCGCATGATCCGCGACTCGCGGAAGTAACGCTCGACGTGGTACTCGCGGGCGTAGCCCATGCCACCGTGGGTCTGGATGGCCTGGTCGGCGGCCTTGAATCCGGCGTCCGCGCACAGCCACTTCGCCATGTTCGCCTCGGGCCCGCAGGGCAGCCCCTGGTCGTAGCGCCAGGCGGCCTTGCGTGCCATCAGCTCGGCGGCGTCCAGCCGGATCTGGGCCTCCGCCAGCGGGAAGGCGATGCCCTGGTTCTGGCCGATCGGCCGGTCGAAGACGATCCGCTCCTTGGCGTAGCGGGTGGCCTTCTCCAGCGAGGCGCGCCCGATGCCCAGCGCCTCGTGGGCGAGCAGGATGCGCTCGGGGTTCAGGCCGTCGAGCAGGTACTTGAAGCCCTTGCCCTCCTCGCCGATGCGCGCGGACTCGGGCACGAAGTAGTTGTCGATGAAAACCTCGTAGGACGAGACCGCGTTGCGCCCCATCTTCGGGATGGCGCGCAGGTCGATGTGCTTCCGGTCGATGTCGATGAGGAACAGCGACATGCCGTCGGTGGGCCGGGCGCTCTCCTCGCGCTTCGTCGTCCGCGCGATGAGGATCATCTTCTGCGAGTCGCCGGCCTTGGTGATCCACACCTTCCGGCCGTTGATCCGGTAGCCGCCGTCCACCTTCTCGGCGAAGGTGGTGATCCGGGTGGTGTCCGTCCCCGCGTTCGGCTCGGTCACGCCGAAGCACACGTGCAGCGAGCCGTCCGCCGCGGACGGCAGGATCTCCTTCTGCAGGGCCGGGCTACCGTGCTTGACGATCGTGTTCAGGCCGAAAATGGTCAGGTGCATGATGCTGCACCCGTTCATGCCGGCACCCGAGGCGGCGATCTCCTCGAGCAGCAGCGACGCCTCGGCGATTCCCAGCCCGCCGCCGCCGAACTCCGTCGGGATGGCGATGCCGAGCCAGCCGCCCTCGGCGAACGCGTTGTAGAAGTCCCACGGGAACTCGCCCTTCTGGTCCTTCTCCGCCCAGTAGTCGTCCGCGAAGCTGCGGGCGAGCTCCCGCGCCCCGGCCCTGAGCTGCTCCTGATCCGGAGTGAGTTCGAAGTGCATCGGCTGACCTTCCACTGGACGAGGTGGGCGGGACGGCAGTCGCCTGCCGCGGGGACGTCGTGACGTGCACGGTTCCGTGCGGGACGGGACCGCGAGCGGGCTCCGACGACGCCGCGCGTCGCGAACGTGGTGACTACGTCGCGCTGCGTCAATGCGGACTGCTGTTAGGTGGCGCTAACACACTGGCACGCGGCCGTGCCTCTGGTCGCGGGCCTGTTCGAATTTTCACGAGCCCGGTGCCGGTGCCGGTGCCCGAGTACCTGACGCCGCTGCCTGCCACGTCTCCTGCCGCGTTCAGCGCAGGACCGTACCGCCGTCGACGTTCACGACCTGCCCGTTGATCCAGGATCCCTCGTCCGAGAGCAGGTAGGCGACCATGCTCGAGACGTCCCGCGCCTCGCCGTGCCGGGTGCTGCGGGTGCGGGCCAGCATCGCGGACAGCATGTCCGGCGGCGCGCCGTCCCGGATCTCGCGGGTGAGGATCAGGCCGGGCGTGATCGCGTTGGCACGGATCCCCTCGGTGCCCCACCGGGAGGCGACATGCCGGGCGAGCGCGTTGATGCCCGCCTTGGTCACCGCGTAGGCGGGCCGTTGCGGCTCGCCGGTGAACGACGCGATGGACGACGTGTAGACGATCGCGCCGCCGCCCCGCTCCAGCAGCCGCGGGATGGCGTGCCGGCTGACGAGCATGTGGCCGCGCAGGTTCACGGCGACCGTGCGGTCCCAGATCGCGAGGTCGATGTCGACGACGTCGCTGTCCTTCTGGACTGCGCCCATGTCACCGGCGTTGACGTGCACGGCGTCCAGGCCGCCGTGGGTGCGCACGGTGAGGGCGACCAGCTCCGCGACGGAGGCGTCGTCGGAGATGTCGAAGCCCGCCGCGACCGCGTCGCCGCCGGCCTCCCGGATGGCCGCCGCCGTCCGTTCCGCGCCGGCGAGGTCCAGGTCGCCGACGACGACCTTGGCGCCCTCCCGGGCCAGCCGCCCGGCCGAGTCGGCCCCGAGCCCGGTGGCCGCGCCCGCCACCAGAATGATCTTTCCTTGTAGTCCGTCCATAACCGCTTCTCCCACAGTTCCGCGGCGGGGCGCCACCGTCCGCCGGCCGGGCGCGGATCCTTACACGATTCGTACAGGACGCTCGCCGGCGGCTGACCTTTGCACGCCACCATGGTCGTCATGGCAGCCGCGGTCACCACCGACAGCCCCACCGGGGTGCGGGCCGAGCTCGCGCTCCTGTACCGGCGGGCCGGCTTCGGGGCCCGTCCCGACGAGCTCGACGCCGCCGAGCGGGCCGGCTACGAGGCGGCGGCCCGGGGCCTGCTCGACGCGCACGACCGCCCCGACCCCGGGGCGGCACCCCCGCCCGACCTGGACGCCGAGGCCGACCGCCGGCCACCGCCCGCGTCCGACCGGACCGCCCGCGCGGCGTACGCCCGCGGGCTGCGCGAGCGCACCGAGGCGCTGATCGGCTGGTGGCTCGGCCGGATGGTCTCGACCGCCGACCCGGTCACCGAGAAGCTGACGCTCTTCTGGCACGGCCACTTCGCGACGTCCATCCAGAAGGTGCGCTCGCCGGCGCTGATGCTCGCCCAGAACGAGATCTTCCGGCGGTCCGGCCGCGGGCCGTTCGACGCGCTCACCCTCGCCGTCGCGCGCGACCCGGCGATGCTGATCTGGCTGGACGCCGGCCGCAACGTCAGGGAGCACCCGAACGAGAACTTCGCCCGCGAGCTGATGGAGCTGTTCACCCTCGGCATCGGCAACTACGAGGAGCGCGACGTCCGGGAGGCGGCGCGGGCGTTCACCGGCTGGCGGGCCGGCCGCACCGGCCGCTTCACCGTCGCCGCGGCGCAGCACGACTCGGGCACCAAGACGATCCTCGGCCACACCGGTGATCTCGGCGGTGAGGACGTCGTCAGCCTGCTCGCCCACGACCCGGCCTCGCCGCGCTGGGTGTGCTCCCGGCTGTGGAGCCGGTACGCCGCGCCGGTGGCACCCGCCGACCAGGCGCTCACTCCGCTGCTCACCGCCTACGGGCCGGGGCTCGACACCGGCGCGGCGCTGCGGGCGATGCTCCTCGCGCCCGGCTTCCGGGCCACCGCCGGGCGTCTGGTGGCGCCGCCGATCGACTACGTGGTGGGCGTGCTCCGCGCGCTGCGGATCACCGTCCCGGCGCCCGGGGCGGGCGGTGCCGCCGCGCCGGCGCGCCTGGCCACAGTGCTGCGCGGGCTCGGCCAGGTCCCGTTCGCGCCGCCCAGCGTCGGCGGCTGGCCGGCGGGCGGCGCGTGGCTGACGACCGCGGCGAGCCTGGTCCGGACCCGCTTCGCGGCGGCGGTCGTGGACGCGGCCGACATCTCGGCCGTGGCGGACGTCCCGGCCGCGGAACGGGTGGACGCCGTCGCCCGGCTGCTGTCCGTGCCGGCATGGAGCGCGCGCACCCGCTCCGCGCTGTCCGCCGCGGCCGCCGACCCGCCCCGGCTCGTCACCCTCGCCCTGCTCGCCCCGGAGTACCTCGTCACCTGACGCGCCAGGCCCGTGCGCCCCGTCCGTTACCCGGAACGCCTCCGGGCCCAGGCCGATCCGAGGCCGATCCGAAGGAAGAGAACGCCATGCCGCTCAGCCGCCGCCGCTTCCTCATCGCCTCCGGCGTCACCGGAGCCGGGGCCCTCGCCGCGGGCGCGGGGGTGCTCAGCTGGGACGCCCTGCACGGCGCCGCCGCCGACCGCCCGCTGGCCGCGGGCACCGGCGTGCTGGTCGTCGTCACCCTCTACGGCGGCAACGACGGCCTGAACACCGTCATCCCCTTCCAGGACCCGGCCTACCGGCAGGCACGCGGCGACCTCGCGCCTGCCGAGCCGGACGTCCACCCGCTGGCCGACGGCCTCGCGCTCGCCCCGGCGCTCCCCGGGCTCGCCGGGCTGTGGAAGGAGGGCCGCCTCGCGGTCGTGCGGGGCGTCGGCTACCCGGAGCCGGATCACAGCCACTTCCGGTCGATGGCCGTCTGGCAGACGGCGTCACCGCGGACGGCGTCGACGTCCGGCTGGATCGGGCGCTGGCTCGACGCGCTGGCCGCGAAGGACGGCGCGACGGGCGGCCCGGCAGGCGGTTCGACGGCCGGCCCGACGGGCGGTTCGGCCGGTGGCCAGGCGGGCGGCGCCGATCCGCTGCGGGCGCTGGCGATCAGCCCCACGCTGCCGCCGCTGCTGGTCGGCGACCACACGGTGGGCTCGGCGGTACCCACCGGCGGCTTCGCCGCGCCCAGCGGTCGGCTGGGAGCCGACCTGCACGCGCTCTACCGCCCCGACCCGGCCGACAGCCCGCTGGCCGCCCGGGCCGCCGCATCCGGCGCGGACCTGTTCACCGTCGCCGGGGCGCTCGCCCCGGTGCTCGCCGACGCCCCGGAACGCGACGCCGGCACCCAGGGCCAGCTCGACGGCGAGGATCCCGGCGCAGGCGGTGGCGATGGCGGCGAGCTCGGCGCCCAGCTCGACGTGGTCGCCCGCGCCATAACCGCCGGGGTGCCCACCCGGGTGTACTCGGTGAGCCTGGGCGGCTTCGACACCCATGCCGCCGAGGACGGCACCCACACCCGCCTGCTCGGCCAGCTGGATGCCGCGCTGACCCGCTTCCACCGGTCCATGGCCGCCACGCCCCGCGGGAGCGCGGTGACGACGATGGTCTACTCGGAGTTCGGCCGGCGGGTCGCCGCGAACGCCAGCGGCGGCACCGACCACGGCACCGCCGGTCCCGTCCTGCTCCTGGGTCGGCCGGTGCGCGGCGGCTTCTTCGGCGACCAGCCCCCCCTCACCGATCTCGACGACGGCGACCTGCGGGTCACCACGGACTTCCGCTCGGTGTACGCGACGCTGCTGGAGCGCGTCCTGGGAACGGAGGCGGGCACCGTGCTCGGGTCCGACGAGAGCTTCCCCCGCCTCGCGTTTCTCTGACCGTGTCCCAGGCGTGGCCTGGCCCGCGAGCGGCCCGGCTCCGCGATTCCGCCCCGGCCGGCCGGCTCCGGTTCCTGTGACCAGCACACTCACTGAGGTGGACACCCACACGCAGATGGACGCGGACGCCCACGCTCCCGAGCTTGTCCTCGTCGTCGAGGACGAGGCGCACATCGCCGAGTTGATCCGCATGTACCTCGTCCGGGAGGGGTTCGCCGTCGAGGTCCGCGCCGACGGTCCGGCCGGCCTGGCGGCGGCGCGTGCCCTCACCCCGGTCGCGGTCATCCTGGACGTCCGCCTGCCCGGCCTGGACGGCCGTGAGCTGCTGCGGGCCCTGCGCGCCGACGGTGACTGGGTGCCGGTGCTGCTGGTGACGGCCCGCGACGACGAGGTCGACCGCGTCGTCGGCCTGGAACTGGGCGCCGACGACTACGTCACGAAGCCGTTCTCGCCCCGCGAGCTGGTCGCGCGGCTGCGCGCCGTCCTGCGGCGCACCAGCGGGCCTGCCGCGCTCGCACGGTCGACCGACGCCGCCGGTGCGCCTGCCGGTCCTGGTGCCGGTGCCGGTCCTGACGCCGGTCCTGGCGGCCCGGTGCTGCGCGCCGGGGCCGTCGTGCTTGACGTCGGGCGGCGGCGGGTGCTCGCCGGCGACCGCGAGGTGACCCTCACGACCACCGAGTTCGACCTGCTCGCGGCCCTGCTGCGCCGTCCCGGCCTGGTCCACACCCGGGACCGCCTGCTCGCCGACGTGTGGGGCTACCAGGCGAGCGCCGGCACCCGGACCGTCGACGTGCACGTGGCCCAGGTCCGGGCGAAACTCGGCCCGGCCAGCCCGATCCGCACCGTCCGCGGCGTCGGGTACACCGCCGATGCCTGACCCCGGGAGCCGCCCGAACCCGCGGAATCGGCGGCCCGCCGGGCTGGCGGTGCGGATCGCCCTGGCGACGACCGCCGTCGCCGCGCTCGCGGTCCTGCTCACCGGCACGATCTTCGCCGGTCTCGTCGGCGGAGCCGCGGACGACGAGGCCCGCCGCGCGCTCGGCCGGCAGGCGGACGTCGTCGTCGCGCTCTACGACCGTCCCAACGCGACCGCCGACCTGCGCGCCGGGGTGACCAGGACGATCGCCGCCCAGCGGGTGACCTTCGTCCGGGTCGCCCCGGACGGCCGTCCGACCGCGCGCCAGGGGCCCGGTGGCGGCAGGGGCCTCGAACTCCCGGCCGACGTCCTCGCCCGGGTCGCCGCCGGTGCGGAGGTCGGTACGGCCCACACCGTCGGCGGCCGGCGGGTGATCGTCGTCGGCCGGCCGCTCGCCCACGGCGGCGCGATCGCGCTCGTGCAACCGGCGTCCGAGAGTCGTGAGCTCGCCGGCGCCGTCCTGCGGCGGCTCGGGATCGCGCTGGTGTGCGGCCTGGCCGCCGCGACCGTTGCCGGCGCCGTCCTGGCGCGCCGGCTCGCCCGCCCGCTGCGGCGCCTCGCCGACGCCGCCCACCAGCTCGCCGCGGGCCGGCGCGACATCCGGGTCGGCACCGGCGGTCCGCGCGGCCCGGCCGAGGTGGCGGACGTCGGCGCCGCCCTCGACGGCCTCGCCGCGGCTCTCGCCGTCAGCGAGGACCGGCAGCGCAGGTTCCTGCTGTCCGTCTCGCACGAGCTGCGCACCCCGCTGACGGCCGTCCAGGGTTTCGCCGAGGCGCTCGCGGACGGCGTGACCGAGCCGGCCGACACCGCCGGCACCGGTCGGATCATCCTCGGGGAGGCCCGCCGTCTCGACCGGCTCGTCACCGACCTGCTCGACCTCGCCCGGCTCGGCGCGGACGACTTCCGGGTCGACCTCGCGCCCGTGGACCTGGGCGCTCTGGTGGCCGGGGCGGTGGAGGTCTGGCGGCCGCGGTGCACGGCGGCCGGCGTCGAGCTGCGGGTCGAGCTGCCGGACGGGCCGGTGCCGGTGGTCACCGACCCGGTCCGCTTCCGGCAGATCGTCGACGGACTGGCCGAGAACGCGCTGCGGGTGGTCCCGGCCGGCGCGCCGATCGTGATGGCGCTGGGCGGCGGTCCCCAGGGGGCGGTGGTCCCTCAGGGGGCGGTGGTCCCTCAGGGGGTGATGGTCCCCCCGGAGGCGGTGTTCGAGGTGCGGGACGGCGGTCCCGGCCTCACCGCCGACGACCTCGCCGTGGCCTTCGACCGCTCGGCGCTGTTCGAGCGCTACCGGGGCCGCCGGCCCGTCTCGACCGGCGTCGGGCTGGCGCTCGTCGCCGGGCTGGCCCGCCGCCTCGGCGGTGAGCCGTTCGCCGGGCACGCCCCCGAAGGCGGCGCCGTCTTCGGTATCCGGCTGCCGCCCGGCTGACCCTGCGCGGGGAGCTGACCTCGCGCGGGGGAATGGTGGCCCTCTGACCTGGGCGGCTGGTGCTTGATGCACGCAGAATGTCGCCAGGCGCGCGGCGGCGATCCGGGTGATCTCCGGCGCTCCCACCTGAACGGTCATGCTCGCCGATGGCCATCCGCGAACGATCACGAAGGGGCCGACCGTGCCGGAGACGTCCGAGCTGACCGCCCCCGTCGGGCGCCGATGGCGGGTGCCGATGGGGGCCCGCTCCGCCGACGAGAGCCACCGGGCGTCGACCCCGCTGGAGCTGCTGTTCGACCTGACCTTCGTGGTCGCCGTCGCGGCCGCCGCGGTCGAGCTGGCGCACGCCGTCGCCGACGACCACGTCGGGGACGGCCTCGTCAGCTTCCTGATGGTCTTCTTCGCCATCTGGTGGGCGTGGATGAACTTCACCTGGTTCGCCTCCGCCTACGACTGCGACGACGTCCCGTACCGGCTGCTGACGTTGTTGCAGATGGGCGGCGTGCTCGTGCTCGCCGCGGGCGTGCCCGCCGCGTTCGAGGACACCGACTTCACCGCGGTGACGGCCGGCTACGTCATCATGCGGGCGGCGATGGTGACGCAGTGGCTGCGCGCCGGGCACAGCGACCCGGCGAGTCGGGCGACCGCCTACCGCTACGCCGCCGGCACCGTCGTGATCCAGGCCGGCTGGCTGGCCCGGCTGGCGCTGCCCGAGACCGCGGGGTTCGTCGGCTTCTTCGTGCTCGTCGTGCTGGAGCTGGCCGTCCCGCTGTGGGCCGAGCGGCACACGGGGACCACCTGGCACCCGCATCACATCGCCGAGCGGTACGGCCTGTTCACCATCATCGTGCTCGGTGAGAGCGTGCTCGCGGCGTCCCGCGCGCTCACCCCGGCGGTCGAGGCCGGCGTCACCACCGACGCCGTCCTGCTCGGCGGCGGCGGGCTCGCCGCCCTGTTCGGCTGCTGGTGGCTGTACTTCGCCGCGCCCGCCGGCCGGGGCCTGGCCACCCACCGCGGGATGTCGTTCTACTGGGGCTACGGGCACTACGGGATCTTCGCCGCGCTCGCCGCGCTCGGCGCGGGCCTCGAGGTCACGGCGGAGACACTCGTCCACGACATCCACGCCTCGGACGGCGTCGCCGGTTTCGCCGTCGCGCTGCCCCTGATCGCGTTCCTGCTGCTGCTCTGGGCCCTGCACGCGCCGCTGGAGGCCGCGCCGGTCACCTACCTCGGCGTCGTCGTGGCCGCCTGCGGCGCGCTGGCCGTGATCGCCTGGACGGCCGCCGCCGGCCTCGCCCTGCCCTGGGCCGTCGTCCTCCTGAACCTGCCGATCTGGGCCGCCATCGCCCTCCAGGTCATCGTGGACGACCGCCGCGCCCGGACGTCCACCGTGTCCGGATGACCACCGTGTCCGGATGACCACCGTGTCCGGATGACCACCGTGGACGCCTGACCGCCCGTGGGCGTGGGCCTACGCGCTCAGCGTGCCGGCGGGGCGAACTCGGGCTGGTCGATCAGCCGCAGCCAGCTGCCGTCCGGCTGGCGGCGGACGACCTGTGCCCTGGCGCCGGCCCCGTCCTTCGGGGGCGTCGACGTCAGCGCGATGTCGCCGCTGACCAGGGTCGGCAACGGCTGCTCCGGCTCGAAGCGGGGGCCGCCGGCCAGCACTGTCGCCCACAGCTCCCGGATGGCCTCCCGGCCCACCGTCCGTCCGCCGGGCGGGTAGGCCAGCACCGCGTTCTCCTCGTAGAGCGCGGCGACGCCGGTGGCGTCACCAGAGCTCCCGGAGGATGCCCCGGCCTTCAGGCCGGGAGGAATCCGGTCTCCCGCGGAGCGGGGCAGGGGCAGGCGATCCGCCGCGAGGCGAACCGCCGTCGAAAAGTGCAATGCAACAGATGAATGATCTCGCTGTTGAGAAAGTAGATGTCTTCTTTCGTGATTTCGGCGAGGTGGGTGAGCGGGTCCCCCGAGATAGTGCTGTTCGGATTCTTCGTCGTTGTGCGGTGATGTTAGGGTGTGGCCGTGTCCAGGTTCCGGTTGTATCCCGACGCGGCGCAGGAACAGGCGCTGCTGGTGCACTGTGGGCATGCCCGGTTCGTGTGGAACCTCGCGTGTGAACAGCAGTCGTGGTACCGGCCGTGGCGCGGCCCGGCACCCGGCTATGCGGAGCAGAACCGGCAGTTGACCGAAGCTAGACGCGAGTTCGACTGGCTTGCGGCGGGCAGTGTCATCGTGCAGCAGCAGGCTTTGCGTGACTTCGCGACGGCGATGGCGAACTTCTTCCGTGGTTCGCATCGCAGGCCCACTTTCCGTAGGCGTGGCCATAACGAGGGGTTCCGGATTGTGGCGGTGAGACCAGAAGACGTCCGGCGGGTGAACCGCCGTTGGGCGCGGGTGCGTGTCCCGAAGGCGGGCTGGGTGAGGTTCCGCTGGTCCCGTGCTGCGCCGGGCGCGAAGTCGTATCGGGTGACGCGGGATCGTGCGGGTCGTTGGCATGTGGCGTTCGCCGTGGCCCCGGACCCGATTCCCGCTCCGGGTACGGGCGGGGTTGTCGGGGTGGACCGTGGGGTGGTCGTGTCGGCGGCGCTGTCGACCGGGGAGCTCCTGTCCTGTCCCGGTCTGCGAGCCGGGGAGCAGGCGCGGCTGGTCCGGCTGCAACGCCGATTGTCGAGGGCCAGGCGTGGGTCGCACCGGCGCGGGCGTCTCAAGGTGCAGATCGCACGGCTGCGTGCCCGGGAGGTTGACCGGCGCAAGGACTGGGTCGAGAAGACCAGCACCGACCTCGCCCGCCGGTTCGACGTGATCCGCGTCGAGGACCTGAGGATCGGGCAGATGACCCGCTCGGCCCGGGGCACCGTCGAGGCCCCGGGGAGGAACGTGCGGCAGAAAGCCGGGTTGAACCGGGGCATTCTGGCCAACGGTTGGGGTCTGCTCGTCCGCCGGTTGGAGGAGAAGGCCCCCGGCCGGGTCGAGAAGGTCCCTGCCGCGTACACGAGTCAGCGTTGTTCTGCCTGCGGGCAGGTGGCGCCCGGGAACCGCGAGAGCCAAGCGGTGTTCTGGTGCGTCGTCTGCGGGCACACGGCCAACGCCGACGTGAACGCGGCGATGAATATCGCGGTTGGGAACATCGCGGCCGGACGGGCCGTGACTGCGCGGGGAGGCGCGGCGTTGGCCGTGCCCGCGAACCGCGAACCTCAACACTGCGCACCCCTTCCAGTGGGTGTGTAGGAGTTGGAATCCCCCGCGCTCACGCGGGGGAGGACGTCAACCTGCGTGACCTGTGCCTGCACCCGGTCGTGTGCATGCCGCCCGGCACCGGCCTGCGCACCGTGCTCGACCGGGCCTGCCAGGCCCGCGACCTTCATCCCAGGATCGCGTTGCAGGCCAGCGCGCCGGACGCTATCGCCGACCTCGCCAGCCGCGGCCTGGGCGTGGCCGTCCTCAGCATGTCGATGGCGGCGGCGTACGGTGACCGGCTTATCGCGCTGCCCGTGAACGGCCTGAGTCGCCAGCGCTGCTCACCTTTGTCTGGCGTCCCGGCCAGCCCCGCCGTCCGCGAACTGCTCGCCCACGCCCGCCGGGCCTTCGCCGTCCCCGATCCGGACGGTTCCCCGAACGGCGGTCCAGCCCCGGCACGACGGAACAAGGTCACCCGGCCCGGCGGGCGGTGACGATGTACGCGGTCTCGCTGAACAGGAAGTCGCCGTCGTCCTGGGCCGCCTGGAGCTGGCGGCTCCACTCCGCGAGCTCGTCCAGGCTCACGTGGCCCAAACCGCGGTCCGCGCAGCGGTGGACGGCGTCGTGGATCTCACCCAGCCGGAGCGGCATGGCCTCCGCGAGCGTCGGCGAGACGGTCGTGTGCGCCTCGACGGACTCGAGCGCCAGCGGGCTGCGCCGCACCAGGCCCGCGAGGCGACGTCCCAGCTGCGGGTCGGTGGCCGCCATGTACTCGTAGGGGACCGGCAGCTCCGCGTAGGTGAGCAGCACCCGGCGGGCCAGGCCGCGGTCCGCGATCGCGACGGCGATCGTCTCGAAGTCGGTGTGGCCGAGTACCGCCCGCCCACCCGGCCGCAGGACGCGGGCGATCTCCTCCAGCAGCGCCGCCGGATCGGTGAGGCACTCGAGCGTGTTGTTGGAGATCACGACGTCGACGCGGGCGTTGGCGAACGGCAGGGCCCCGCTCAGATCATGCTGGACGGCGCCTGCCCCGGGCAGCGCGGCGGTGAGGCGGCGCAGCGGCTCGGGGTTCAGGTCGAGCCCGATCAGCCGCGCCGAGGGGGACCGGCGGGTGATCGCGGCGAGGGTGTCGCCGTGGCCGGCGCCCAGGTCGACCAGCGTGTCCGCCGGCCCGGGGTCGGCGAGGTCCGCTATGCGCTCATGCACCGTCCCGGCCGACGTCGGTGAGCCGGTTCAGGAAGGGGAGGAGGGCTGCGAGGTACACGTCCGGATCACCGCTCCACAGGTCGTGGCCGGCGCCGGGGATGGTCGCGATCTCGACCGTGGGCAGCGCCTGGCGCCACTGGTCGGCGACCTGGTCGGTGACCACCGTGCTGCGGCGCCCGCCCCTGATCACCAGGACGGGAAAGCTCAGCCCGGAAAGCCGGTCCCACAGCGGTACGTCCCGGCTCTCGGTGAAGACCGCCCGTGCCGCGTGTTCCGCCATCCGGTCGATCATCGGCACGCCGCGGATCTCCGCCCGCAGCTGCCGCTCGACGACGGCGTCGGGCGGGCGCACGTGCCGTGCCCCGTAGTCGCCGACCACCAGCCCACGCACCTGCTCCGGATGCTCGAGCGCATACCCGAGCGCGTAGGACGACCCGCGGGAGAACGCGACGAGAACCGGCCGTTCCACCTCGAGCGCGCTGATGACCGCGCCCAGGTCGCTGATGTGGTCCTCCCACGCGTACCCGCTGGCCGGCGCGTCGCTGCCACCCCGCCCGCGCAGGTCGACGACGACAGCCCGCCGCTCACCGAGCTGGTCGAGCAGCCAGCCGTACTCGGCCGCGGACTCGCCCATGCCCGGCACCACCACGACCGGCGGCGCGGCGGCGCCGAGCAGCCCGTTGTCGAGCGCGTGTAACCGGACCCCGCCGTTGCTGACGAAGACGGACGCCCCGGCGCCACGAGGCTCGGTCACGGCCGCCGTCACGAGGACCTGCCGCGGTTCTTCATGGACGTCAGCCCGGCGAGGGAGGGAGTCCCGTTGTTCCGCAGCGCGGCGCGGGCGTGGGCGAGGTGGTGCATGTCGAACACCGAGTCGACGGCGGTGCTGAAACCCTGGACGTCCAGGGTGTGGTTGACGGCGCGCTTGGCCATGCGCAGCGCGAACGGGTCCTGGCGGGCGATGCGGCGGGCAAGCTCCAGGGTGGCCGGGTACAGGTCGTCGAGCGGGACGACCCTGTTGACCATGCCGAGCCCGAGCGCCTCGGCGGCCGTGACGGGACCGCCGGTGAACAGCAGTTCCTTGGCCTTGCGAGCCCCGAGCTCCCAGGTGTGACCGTGGTACTCCACGCCGCCGATGCCCATGTGCAGGACGGGGTCGGAGAACTCGGCGTTGTCGGCGGCGACGATGAGATCGCAGGGCCAGCAGAGCATGAGCCCACCGGCGATGCACTTGCCCTGGACGGCGGCGATCGACGGCTTCGGAATGTCGCGCCAGGTCTTCGCATAGTGCAGGTAGTGCCGGGTCTCCCAGTCGTAGCCGCTGTCGGGCGTCCAGGCCGGACGCGGGACGTCGCTCTCGGTGCCGGACATGTCGTGGCCGGCCGAGAAGTGCTTCCCGGTCGATCTCAGGATGATGACCCGGACCTCGGCATCGGCGTCGGCGGCCTGCCAGGCTTCGTCGAGCTCGCGCAGGACCTTGGGGTTCTGCGCGTTGGCGGCCTGCGGCCGGTTAAGGGTGATGACGGCGATGTGCTCGTCAACAACCTCGTAGTCGACGTGCTCGGCCTCGTAGCCGACCTGCTCTGGCCGCGTCGCGCTGCCGGTCGCGCCGTTACCCGCGCTGCCGGTCGGGTTTGTGGTCGGGCTGTCGCTCGCGTTGCTGGTCGGGCTCAGGGTCGGGCTGTCGGTCGCGTTGTCGGGATGCATCGGGTCTCCTTCGCCGGTGCTGGGCGGACGGGAGCGGGACCGCGGTCGACGGGAGCCCGGGGGAAGCTGTCCGACATCGACGTCGACATCAATATTCATCCACGGGAGTCGGAAAAGGTCAACGCTCACCCTTAGCCTCGCCCCCACCCCATGCTTCCCGCCACCCCTGCGCCACTTCTCACCCACTCGCAGCCCCGAACCGCAGCCCCCGGCTCAGTCCTTGGCCCCAGCTCCCAGCCCTGGTCCGGTCCTCCCGGAGTCGGCCCGGTCCCTGGTAGCCGCGGTCGTGGAAGTCGCTGGATGGCCGGGTTCGGGTGGGTGAGGTGCTCTGGGGGCTGGAGCCCGGTTTGATGGTGTCCCGTTGGACGCGAGGGGGTCGGTTGGCTGTGGAGATCGACGGGATGATGCTGGCGTTGCTGGAGATCCCGGCTGAGTGCACGGTCGAGTACAACCGGTGGTACGACCTCGACCACATGCCCGAGCACCTGGCCAAGCCCGACGTGCTCCTGGGACGTCGCTACGTCGCGCCCCGCGACCTGCGGGAAGCACCGGGGGTCGTCCGGTCCGACCTGCTCGGCGGGTATCCGCCGTACCTGACCACCTACTGGTTCGGCGGTCCGCTGGACATGACCAGCGAGCAGGCCCGCGAGGGCTGGCTCGCCCTGGATCGGACGCTCCTCAAAGGCGGGCGCTTCTGGCGGATCGGGCGGCCTCGTCACAGCTCGCGGTGGCGGGTCGCCGCGGCCTGGAGCCGCCCGGGGTGCCTGGTGCGCCCCGTCGCCGTCCCGTATCTCGCGCACCGAGGGGTGATCGTGGCGCTCGGGCGGGCGCCGTCGGCGGCCCGGCTGGGCGAGGCGGTGGACTGGTGGGAGCGGGTGCACCTGCCCGACCTGGCGGCCGTGCCCGGCCTCCTCGGCGCCGTCCGGCTGAAGTGGGCGGACGAGATCGGCGGGGGCGAGGCCGGTGGGAGCGAGACCAGCGGAGACGAGGCCGGCGGGGGCGAGGCTGTCGACGCGGCACCGGGGTCGGATCTCGTGCTGCACATGCTGCTCTGCGAGGACCCGCCCGAGCTGGTGATGGGGCGGATCGAGGAGGCCAAGCGGTACTGGCGCGCCGTCGGCCGGTTCCCCGCGCACCGCGGGGCCTACGAGGAGCTGGCCTTCCTGCCCTACCGGCTGATCGTGCCGCTCGAGTACGACTTCGACATCACCGAGGACGGGACCGAGGAGGTCACCGCGAGAACCACGGACGTCACCGGTGACGTCCGCGGGGACACCGCCGGGTGAGCGCACCGAGAGCGCAACGGGGGCGGTGGCCGGGCGCGGCCGTCCCGGACCGGCGGGCGTCGGGTGGGTGGCGCGGGTGCGGGAATATCACGATGGTCCGGCGCCGCTGAGCGTGCGGGTGGCGACGTTCACGACGGGTGGCGTCGTCCAGGAGAGGTGCGTCGCGTGCGGTGGTCGATGCCGCCGTATCGACGGCCTCGCGACGACGGAGGTAGGACATGGGCAAGCTCGATGACGGGGCGAAGGAACTGCTGGACAAGCCCTTCCACGGGTGGGTGACCACGTTGACCGCGGACGGCTCGCCGCACAGCACGGTGGTCTGGGTCGACGTCGACGGCGACGATGTCCTGTTCAACACCGCGGTCGGCCGGGTCAAGGAGAAGCACCTGCGCAAGGACCCGCGGGTGTCCGTGGGCGTGCTGGACCCGGAAGACCGCTACCACCTGGTGAGCGTGACGGGGACGGCCACGCTCGACACCGAGGGCGCCGACGCCCACATCGACCGGCTGGCCAAGAAGTACCTCGGGGTCGACAGCTACCCGTTCCGCAAGCCCGGCGAGCAGCGGATCATCGTCCGGATCACGCCGAGCAAGGTCGTCTACAACGCCGGTTCCTGACCGCCGCGCCGCCCGCGGTCGCCGGCCTCGTCCGGCGACCGCCCAGCCACCGGCCGTCGCATTCCGGCCCAGACGCAGCCGGACAAGCCGGTCTCCGTCACCACATGGTGGGCTGGATCGGGGGTTCGCGGCGGTAACGGGGTAACTGTTGAAGTTCTGTCAAAAATCGCTATACGTTTTCAGTCTGACCTCTTGCGGTGCCACGTGGCGCGCGAGGGCCTCAAGCGTCGTGGAGGTAACAGACTGTGCTGCTGGAGTTGGATCCCGATCAGGAAGTCCTGCGGGAGGCGACGGCTCGGTATCTGACCGACCGGGTGCCCACAGAGACGATCCGGCGGCTGCGGAACGACGCCTCGGGGTTCGAGGCGGACTACTGGCGTGCCGGCGCCGAGCTCGGCTGGACGTCCCTGCTGGTGTCCGAGGAGAATGGCGGCGGCTCTATCAGTGGGGCGGGCCTGGTCGACCTGACCGTGGCCGCGCACGAGTTCGGGCTCCGGGCGGCGCCCGGACCGCTGGTGCCGACGAACGTCGTCGCGGCGGCGCTGAGCGCCGTCGGCGGCGCGGCGCACGAGGCCGTCCTGGCGGGGCTGCTGGAAGGCACGGCGATCGCCTCGTGGTGCTACGGCGAGCCCGCGCCGAACGATCGTCTCGGCACGGTGGAGCTGACCTGCCGGGTAGAGGGCGACGAGATCGTCCTCGACGGGGTCAAGCGCCCGGTCGAGTCGGCGGGCGTGGCCCAGTTCCTGCTGGTCACGGGGCGCAGCGAGGCGGGTCTCACCCAGGTGCTCGTCCCGACCGACACGCCGGGCCTGACGGTGGAGCCGCTGCGCACCGTCGACCTGACCCGCCGGTTCGCGACCGTCCGGTT
Organism: Frankia sp. Hr75.2; assembly: GCF_949319125.1. Classification (NCBI taxonomy): domain Bacteria; kingdom Bacillati; phylum Actinomycetota; class Actinomycetes; order Frankiales; family Frankiaceae; genus Frankia; species Frankia sp. Hr75.2. Next base: position 20,726 of record NZ_CASGGV010000298.1, read on the forward strand.
CGACGGGGTGCGGGTGCCGGCAAGCGCCCTGGTCGGTGAGCTCGGCGGGGCCGCGGAGCAGGTGGAGCGTCAGCTCCAGCTGGCCCTGGTGATCCTCTGCGCGGAGAGCGTCGGCTCGATGCAGGCCGCGTTCGACATGACGGTGCAGTGGGCGTTCGAGCGCTACTCGTTCGGCCGGCCGCTGGCCTCCTACCAGGAGCTCAAGCACCGGTTCGCGGACATGAAGTCGTGGCTGGAGGCGGCGCACGCCATCAGCGACACGGCGGCGAGCGCCGTCGACGCGGAGTCGCCGGACGCCCCCGAGCTGGTCAGCGCCGCGAAGGCGTTCATCGGTGAGTACGGAACCGAGCTGCTCCAGGACTGCGTCCAGATCCACGGCGGGATCGGCGTGACCTTCGAGCACGACCTGCATCTCTTCCTGCGCCGGGTCGTCCTCGACCGCGCGCTGTACGGCACCCCCGCCGAGCACCGGCAGCGGATCGCCGGCGTGGTCGAACATCTCAAGGAGCGGGCATGAGCACGGGCGACATCGAGGACGTCGAGGCCTTCCGCCAGCGGGCGCGGGACTGGATCCGGGGCAACCTGGCGCCGCTCCCGGCGGGCAGCGGGATCGGCGTGATGCGCGCGGGTGAAAGCGACGAGGCGGAGCTCGCCGCGGTCGCGCGCCAGCGCGAAATCCAGCGGATGTTCTACGACGCGGGTTTCGCCGGGATCGCCTTTCCCCGCGAATACGGCGGCCAGGGGCTCACCGCGGACCACCAGAAGGCCTTCAGCGAGGAGATCTCGGGCTACGAGTATCCCGCCGACATCCAGGCCCCGACATTCTCGCCGTGTGCCGCGGTGCTGCTCGACTTCGGCACCGAGGAGCAGAAGCGCCAGCACATCCCGGCGATTCTGAAGGGCGAGGAGCTGTGGATGCAGTTCCTGTCCGAGCCGAGCGCCGGTTCGGACGTCGCCGCCGCGCTGACCAGTGCCGTCCGCGACGGTGACGACTGGATCCTGAACGGGTCCAAGATCTGGACGACCGGCGCCTGGTGGTCGGACTGGGGCCTCGTCCTGGCCCGGACGAACTGGGACGTCCCGAAGCACCGTGGGCTGACCGTGTTCATCCTGCCGATTCACCAGCCGGGTATCGAGGTGCACCGCATCGAGATGCTGAACGGCAACAAGGAGTTCTGCCAGGAGTTCCTCACCGACGTCCGGGTCCCGGACACCGACCGCATCGGCGAGGTCGACGACGGCTGGACGGTCGGCACCCGGTGGATGTTCCACGAGCGGATGCTGCACAACTCGCCGCTGGTCACCATTCCCGCCGACGGGGCGCGCGGCACGATCCGCGCCACCCACCTGGTGGAGATCGCGCGCGACGCCGGCCGGCTCGAGGACCCGCTGGCCCGTGACCTCATCGGTGAGGGCCGCATGCTCGACCTCGTCACGCACGCGCTGCAGGGCCGGCTGTCCCGTGGCCTGCGGTCCGGCCGGATGCCCGACCAGTCGGCGGCCATCGGACGGCTGTTCACCGGTGTGACGGCCGCGCGGACCACGACCCTGTCGTTCAACCTGGCCGGCGGGGCGAGCGCGGCCTGGACGGACGACGACGGCGCCACCGCCGAGTGCGGCAACGACTTCCTGCTGCGGCAGGTGAGCTGCATCGGCGGCGGCACCACCGAGATGGCCCGCAACGTTGTCAGCGAGCGGGTGCTCGGCATGCCCCGCGAGCCGGCGAAGGACCGCGGGGTGGCCTTCCGGGACGTCCCGCGGGGCGCCTCGAACCGGGGCTGACCCCACCGATCCGTGACAGCGGCCGGGCGCGTACCCACGCGCCCGGTCGCTGTCGTTCGTCCGGCTGTCGCTCGTCTGCTCTCGTTCGGCTACGCCGGCAGCAGCGTGGACGGGTCGGCGGGGTCGCGCACCGCCGCGTCGAAGTCCACGAACCCGTCGGCGAGGCGCTGGCCGCGTATCCAGGAGTTGATCCGCTGGCGGTAGTTCTCGCTGTCGGGGGCGGTGCCGGTGCCGTCGATGACGGCATTGGACGCGGGCGTGATCGTCGAAGCGCTGCAGCCCGCTGCGCCCCGCCCGCGACGGCTCACCGCTGGTCAGGAGCATGTTCCCGCTGATCCCGGCGTTGACGACGGAGACCGGGATGCCGGCGCCGAGCAGCCGCCGCTGCAGGTGGTCGGGGTAGCGCGGGTTCCGGTCCGCGACGCTGGCGTCCGCGGGGACGCTCAGCGCGGTGGAGTGCCGATCCACCGCGAATCTGTCACATCCGACCTGCCTGGATTCGACGTATCCGCAGGGTGCCTGCAGCGCGCAGGAACCAGACCGCACCGCCACGCGGACGCGAGCACAGGCGAAGGACGGAAGCGTATGAAGATCACGATCTTCGGAGCCAGTGGGGCCACGGGGCGCCTCGTGGTGCGACAGGCACTCGACGCGGGCCACGCCGTGACGGCGGTGACGCGTTGCCCGGCGGAGTTCCCGCTGGCCGGTGAGCAGCTCACCGTCATCGGGGGCGATGTGTCCGACGGGGCCGCCCTCGCGCCGGCGATCGAGGGCGCCGACGCGGTGCTGTCCAGCCTGGGGGTGCCGTTCACCCGTGGCCCGATCACCGTCTACAGCCGCGGCGCCGCGAAGATTCTCGAGGCGATGACGCGGCACGGTGTGAAACGGCTGGCCGTCGTCAGCTCGACGGCGGTCGAACCCCACCCCCACCGCGAGGGCGGGTTCCTGCTCAACCGGGTCATGCAGCCGATGATCGTCAGGACGATCGGCAGGACCACGTACGCGGACATGCGGGCCATGGAGCAGATCGTCCGCGAGAGTGACGCGGAATGGACGATCATCCGATCCTCGGGGCTGTTCGATGCCGACCACGTCTCGCGCTACACCGTCAGCGACGGCCCGCTGGACGGAGTCTTCACCAGCCGTGCCGACCTGGCCCACTGCCTGCTGACGCAGGCCACCGGGAAGCGGTTCGTCGGCCGGACGGTCGAGATCACGACCAGCGAGAACGCCCCGACACTCCTACAGGTGATCCGGCGGGAGGCGTTCGGCCGTGACTGACCCCGCCGCCGACCACCTGTCATGACCTTCGAGCCCGCGTCCCCCGCGAACGGCGCCGCCTGGTACGCCGAACAGTTCGAACGCCAACGTCGCCAGCTGCGCGCCGTCGCCTACCGCATGCTCGGCTCCTTCGCGGACGCCGACGACGCAGTGCAGGAAGCCTGGCTGCGGCTCAGTCGAGCAGACGAGACGGCGATCGACAACCTGGCCGGGTGGCTGACCACCGTCGTCGGGCGCGTCTGCGTCGACATGCTGCGCGCCCGCCGGGCGCGGCGCGAGGACCTGCCCGGCACGTGGCTGCCCGACCCGGTCATCACCGAGGCAGACACCCCCGATCCCGAACAACGCGTCCTGCTGGCCGACTCGGTCGGCCTGGCGCTCCTCGTCGTCCTGGACAGTCTTCGACCGGCGGAACGGCTCGCGTTCGTGCTGCACGACATGTTCGGCGTCCCGTTCGACGACATCGCTCCCATCCTCGAGAAGAGTCCGGCGGCGACACGGCAGCTGGCCAGTCGCGCCCGTCGTCGCGTCCAGGGCAGCGGCACCCGGCCGGATCCCGACCTCCCCACCCAACGTCGCGTGGCCGAAGCCTTCCTCGCCGCTGCTCGCAACGGTGATTTCGCCGCGCTCGTCGAACTCCTCGACCCGGACGTCAGACTCCGGGTCGACACCGGGCCCCGCACCTGGCTCGCCCCACCGCTGCTCACCGGAGCACGCGACGTCGCCAGCCACGCCGCCGTCCAGGGCCCACGCTTCGCCGGCCCCTGGGAACCCGCCCTCGTCAACGGCGCCGCCGGCATGATCGCGCGTGGCAGAGCCGGGCTGATCGCAGTCGTGGGATTCATCGTCGTCAACGGCCGCATCAGCGAGATCGACCTCATTCTCGACCCCGACAGGCTGGCCGCCGTGAAAGTCAACGACTGATGCGATGCGCGTCCTAGCCGAACGCCTCCACGATCTCGGTGACGATGGCGCGCGCGGCCGGGGAGAGGTCGCGCCATCCGGTGCCGAGGTCGGCGGCGAACGAGCGCCGGTAGTCGGTACCGGGGGAGCGGATGGTCTCCGTGTAGCCCGAGTGGAACAGCACGGGCATTCGCAGGCCTGGCGCCGTCGCCACGGCGCACGGGCCGAGATCCAGCGCCAGGGCGTCGAAGACCTGCAGTTCGGTGCGGTCCGCATGCTTGACGAAGACCACCACCCAGCCGTCGCCGCCGGCCTTGTCCGGCACGAAGACCGGGGACTCGCAGATCGTCCCGGCCGGGAACGTCCACGCCGACTGCTCGGTCATCGACTCCAGGTCGATGCAGACCAGCGACGACGGGATCTCGGTCGTGGGCAGGTCGTCGACGTCGACCACCCGGAACGGATGGTCGGCGTACATCTCGACGATCGCCGAGACCATCGTGTCGGGCGTGGCGCCCCAGTACGCCTGCCACAGGTGGCGGCCCCGCTCGAGCGCCGCCGGGCGGGTGTCGCGGGCGTAGAGCAGGGTTCCCCAGTGCCGCTGCGGGTCGAGGAAGTACCTGCTCTGCCGCACCTGCCCGGTACGGCCGTCGATGACGTGCCGCCCGACCGGTGCGGCGTCGACCGGCGTCGGCATGAACCCGGACAGGCAGCTGCGCAGCCTGTCCCCGGTGCGCCACACGATGTCCGAGCGGGTGATGGCGTAGTTCATGTCCCAGCCGTTCGAGTGCGCGACGTACATCGTGACGTCGTCGCCGTCCTGGCCGTAGTCGGCGAACTCGTGGAACGACTCGTACGGGACCCGCGCGTGCGTCACCGGCACCGCGGAGCCGACCCGGGCGCGGGTCAGCGCCCGCTTGGCGACCAGGTAGATGTCGGTGAACGGCAGGTGCGGCTTGGTGCGGCCGCGGCCGGCGACACTGCCGGGCTCCGGCTGGAAGCCGATCTCGGTGAAGATGACGTAGTCGCGGGTCACCGCGATCTCGTGGGTGCCCTGGGTGATGCGCGCCCCGGGGACCTCCCAGGTCTCCAGCTCGCCGTGGCCGTCCCAGCGCACCACCGACAGTGGGCCCTCCGCGTCGGTGGTCGACCGGCCGCGCGGGCGCAGGTGGATGTTGCTCCACCACAGGCAGCCCTCGTCGGGGTCGACCACCGGGTGGGACGTCGTCTGCACCCCGGGGAACAGCGGATGCGCCCCGACCTGGGGATACTCCTGTACCGCGCCGAGGAACGTCCGGTAGGTCATCGTGACCGGGTCGAGCTCCACCGGCCGCTGTCGGTCGGCGGTGAGCAGCAGCCGGTCACCGAAGAAGTGCGGCGCGGTGTGGCTGAGTGACGGGCGGGCGCCGGTCAGCAGCCGCTGGAGCTCCTCCGGAGCCAGTGCGGCACGCAGCCCGCCCAGCATCGCCAGGTCCGGCGTGACCACCCGGCGGGTCCGCCAGATGCGTTTCGCCAGATCGACCCGGGTCAGCATTCCCGGCCCGCTCGGCGCGAAGTCCAGCACCGTCGGCTGGGCCGGCCCGACGACAAATGCGAACCCGGTCAGCCCGTCCGGCCACTGGCCGGCGGTGACGACAAGATCAACCTCGTATTCCCGGCTCTGCTCGAGCACGTGGTAAACCGCGTGGTCCACGAGAAAACCTCCCGCCGACCCGTCGGAGGAGCGGCTGAGAGAAATTCTCGGAGCCTGCGGCTGCCGGGCGGTGGACTCAGGGTGAACGCCGCGGGAAAGCACCCCCGCCGGGTTTGTGCCCATGGCTCGATCGCGCCGGTGAATCAAGCAGACGCATCAGTCTACTTTCTGCGAAGCTACCGTTCGTGGCGGCGCCGGGGGAAGGTCCCGGCCCCGACCGGGCCGCCGCCGCCGCCCGGGCGAGGCGGTCGCGGCGACGAGGATGGGCATGATGGCGGGCACGAGGGCGACGGTCGGATTCGTGGGCCTGGGGAGCATGGGCGGCGCCCTGGCGGCGAACCTGGTCGCGGCCGGGTTCGACGTCGTCGCCCACGACGCGGCCGGCCCGGATCGGGTCCCGGTGGGAGCGGTCGGCGCGGCCGACGTCGCCGAGGTCGCCGGCCGGGCCGACACCGTCGTGTTCAGCCTGCCCGACGGGGCGGTGTCCGAGCAGGTCGCCGGTGAGATCGTCGCGCTGGCCGGCCGGCGGGCGGCGTACGTCGTCGACACCTCGACGGTCGGGGTGGCCGCCGCGCGCCGGATCGCCGGCCGGCTGGCCGGCGCCGGTGTCGGCTACGTCGACGCGCCGGTGTCGGGTGGTGTGGCGGGCGCCCGGGCGCGCACGATCGCGGTGATGTTCGCCGGGTCCGACGCCGACTGCGCGGCGGTCACGCCCGTCCTGGCCGGCCTGAGTGACCGCCGGACCAGAGTGGGCGACGAGCCGGGCCTGGCCCAGGCGCTGAAGCTGGCGAACAACTTCCTCTCCGCGACGGCGCTGGCGGCGACCAGCGAGGCGATCGCCTTCGGCACCTCGGCCGGGCTCGACATGGCCACGATGCTCGACGTGCTGAACGGCGCGAGCGGCCGGAGTTCGGCGACCGCCGACAAGTTCCCCAACCACGTACTCACCGAACGCTACGCGGCTGGTTTCACCAACTCGTTGATGGCGAAGGACGTCGCGCTCTATCTGGCGGCCGTCCAGGAGCGCGACGGCGCCGTGCGAAGCCCACAGAACTCACAGAACTCACCGAACTCGCGGATCGGGGCGGTCACGGCATCGGTGTGGGAGCGGTTCGCGGCCGCGGCACCCGGTGCCGACTTCACCCGGATCTATCCCTTCGTGAAGGGAACCTGACTGCCCGCCGGACGCCTGCTCCGAGTATCTCCGCACTGTCTCCCGGCCGGGGAGCCTCCTGGGGCCGGGGTCTTGATAAATCGGGTGTTCAGAAACTAATCCGGGCCGGGTTGGTTATCGCTGATGATCGAAAATCATCCTCTCTGTTGAGGAGAGGATGATTACTAAAAGTGCAATCGACGGCTGGCGGCGCTCACGCCCACCAGCGGCCAGACCAGGCCAGGTCGGAGGTCGGGTCCTGTCCTGGGGCGTCACCAGGGGGGTTGTGAGCGGTAAGGTGGTTCTCGGGTGCGTCATATAAGGTTTTCATGGCCTCGTGGCGGCGCCGGCATTCCGGGAGGTCGAATACCGTCCGTGACGCGGTGTCGGAGGCGGTGATCGGCCGGCCGGAATTGATCTGCGGGTCTTGACCGGACCAACGTCAGGTGATAGGCATTTTTTGGGATTCGTTCGGTTCGGACGGCTCGCCCCGGTTATCACAGTACTATTGACCTGCTGTGTGATCGGTATCACTATCGGTTGCCGGGTGTTTACCGGTTCAAGGGCGGAGGAACCTCTGATATGGCACGTATCGACCCGCTTCCCCTCAGGGAATGGCCGAAGGAGATGCGTCCGGCCCTGGCAGCCCTGACGCCGCCCGTGCCGCTGCACCCTCCGATGCCCTCAGAGGGCAAGCCCAAGGCACTGAACACGCTGGGGACGCTCGCCCACCACCCCACGCTGGCGCACGCCTTCTTCACGTTCAACGGCCACATCCAGCGTGCGACGACGCTGACGCTGCGCCAGCGGGAGATCATCATTTTGCGGGTGGCGGCACTGCGCAAGTGCTACTACGAGTGGACGCAGCACGTCGTCATGGGCCACGACATCGGCCTGACCGACGACGAGATCACCCGCATCGCGCTGGGCCCGGACGCGCCCTTCTGGGACCCGGTCGAGGCGGCGCTGATCCGCGCGGTGGACGAGCTCCTCACCGAGGGCGCGATCGGCGCCGGCAGCTGGGAGACCCTCGCGGCCAAGCACGACACCCAGCAGCTGCTGGACATCATCTTCACGGTCGGCGCCTACGAGACCCTGGCGCTGATGATGCGCTCGTTCGAGCTCGAGCTCGACGACGACCTCACCCAGACCTGACCGCCGGACGAGCGACCCGGCACGGCGCCGTCCCCACGGGGTGGTGGCACACCCAGACCCGACAGGAGTAGTCATGGCCGTGACCGTCACCGAGATCAGCCCGGAGGTCGGCGTCGAGATCGCCGGCCTCGCCGGCCATCAGCTCGCCGACCCGGCGGTCGCGGCCGACTGCCAGGCCCTGCTGGAACGCCACGGCGTCGTCGTCTACCGCGAGACCCACGTCGGCGACGACGACCTGGTCGCCTTCAGCCGCCTGCTCGGCCAGGTGGTCGTCGCCCCCGTGGGCGGCACGGACACCCACCCCGAGATCTCGAAGATCACTCTGGACCCGGCCGAGAGTGTCCTGGCCGCCTACCGGCGGGGAACCTTCTTCTGGCACATCGACGGGGCCAACGACGAGCTGCCGCAGAAGGCCACGCTGCTGACGGCCCGCCAGGTCTCCGACGAGGGCGGCGACACCGAGTTCGCCAACACCTACGCCGCCTACGAGGCGCTCTCCGACGCCGAGAAGGAGCAGTTCGCGAAGCTGCGCGTCGTGCACAGCTTCGCGGCCTCGCAGTCGCTGGCCGAGCCCGACGCGTCGGAGCGGACCCGCGCGCTGTGGGCACGGGTGCCGGCCCGCGAGCACCCGCTGGTCTGGACCCGCCGCAGCGGCCGCAGGTCGCTGCTGGTCGGCGCGACGACCGACCACGTCGTCGGCTGGCCGGCGGACGAAAGCCGCGCCCTGCTCGACCGGCTCCTCGAATGGTCGACCCAGCCGCGGTTCGTCCTGCGCCATCACTGGCACCCCGGCGACCTCGTGATCTGGGACAACACCGGCATGCTGCACCGGGCGATCCCGTACACGGCGACGTCGCACCGGTTGATGCACCGAACGACCCTCGTGGGCGAAGAAGTCGTAGCCTGACCTCCGCGCGCGGCACCCCCGCGCGAAATTCTGACGTCCATCGGACGGTCGGCCCGCGGGCAAGGCCGAGGCCGGCGGGACGACGGACGTCCGCACTGTCCGAACTGCCCGATGGAGGTCAGCATGCGAGTGGTCGTGGACTTCAAGCTCTGTGAGAGCAACGCGCTGTGCGTGGGGCTCGCTCCCACGGTGTTCGAGCTCGACGACAACGACTATCTGAACGTGCTGGACGAGCACCCCGAGGAGGACCTCGTCAAGGATGTCCGCGCGGCCGTCACCGCCTGCCCCAAGCAGGCCATCAAGCTCGTCGACGACTGAGCACACAGGTCGGCGCCGGGCGGCCACTGACCGTCCGGCGCGTCGGCCGCGTTCCGTCCCCGGGCCGCGGCGCCGCGGCGTGACACGGTGTCGTGAACGGGGGGTGACGGTTACGCAGACGATTTTTGGCCGGCAAGTGAACGCCGCCTTCTCTTATCATGGCGGTTGATGTCCCGCGCTCACTCCAGTCCCCGTGACCGGACCCGCTTTGGGGTCGGCGAGGAGGGTGTGGCCGGCGGGGCCCGATCCGCCCGGCATCGGCACGCCGCGCAGCGGTTCTGGCAGCTTTCCGACACCGATCTCGACGACCTGCTGGCGCTGACCGGCGAGGCCGACCGGGTCGAGCTGAAGCTGGTCGTGCCCGTGGCCGCGCACGAGGCGACCTGCGCCGCGCTCGGCATCGAGTTCACCCGCGCCCGGGCGCTGCGGGTCTTCTACCTGGACACTCCCGAGCGCGCGCTGCACCGCAACGGTGTGGTGGCCCGGGTCCGCAGCATCGCCGGCCGCGCCGACGACGCGGTGGTGAAGCTGCGGCCCGTCGTCCCGGCCGAGGTCCCGCCGCGGCTGCGCCGCTCCCGCAACTTCATCGTCGAGATCGACGGTATGCCCGGCCGGTACGTCTGCTCCGGGGCGCTGCGGGCCCGGCTGGACGCCGCCGACGTCGACCGGGCGATGGCCCGGCGGCGGGCGCTGCACCGGCTGTTCACCCCGCGGCAGCTGCGGCTGCTCGCCACCCGCCTGCCGGCCCGGCTCAACGTCGACGATCTCGCGGTGTTCGGCCCGGTGGACGCCCGCCGGGTCAAGATCCTGCCTGCCGGTCACGACCGCGCGCTGCTCGCGGAGCGGTGGACGTATCCCGACGGCTCGCGCATCCTCGAGCTTTCCACCCGCTGCCGGCCCGCCGAGGCGCTGCGTGTCGCCGGGCGCACGGCGGACGTCCTGCGCCGGCACGGTGTCGATCTCAGCGGGCCGCAGCAGACGAAGACCCGCACCACCCTCGACTTCTTCGCCGGGGAGCTGACCGGCCCCCGGCGGTGAGGGCGGCCGGCCCGGCGGCGGGCGGGCGCTCCCTCTCGGGTGGCCGACGAGCATTCACTGTACTGACGGGTTTGGTTCTGGGAGCTTCACGCCAAGTGGGTCACTGGGGCGTCTGCCGGTAGCCGCGCACGAACAGTGCGACGCAGGAGCGGACCGCAGTGTCCAACTGCTCGCCGTCCACGCCCGGCGGGGGCGGGTATCGGAGGCCATCGCTTCTTCACGAAGGTCTCGCAGGTGGACGCACTCTGGCGGGAGATCCTGCCTGAGGAGGATTTTCTGCTACGCCCCCGGATGAGCAGGATCTACTACAACGGAAAGCTCTATGACTACCCGCTGAAGGCGCTCAACGCGCTCGGCAACCTCGGCCTGGGCGAGGCGTCGCTCGCCATCGCGTCGTACCTGTGGGCGCGCGTCCGACCGCCGAAGGGGCAGGCGACGAACTACGAGGCATGGCTGGTGGCGCGGTTCGGATGGCGCCTCTACCGGACCTTCTTCAAGACCTACACCGAGAAGGTGTGGGGAATACCGGTCAGCCAGATGCCGGCTGACTGGGCGGCGCAGCGGGTTAAAGGCCTGTCGCTTCCCGCCGCCATCGTGAACGCGGTGCTGCCGAAGCGCAACCAGAAGAAGATAACCAGCCTCATCGAGGAGTTCCGTTACCCCAAGTACGGGCCGGGAATGATGTGGGAGGCGGCCGCGGCCAAGGTCGAGAAGCTCGGTGGACGGGTCGTGATGAACACGTCCGCGACCAGGATCCACCATGAGGACGGCCGGGCCGTCGCGGTCACCGTGCGGACGCGGTCCGGTGAGTGCTCGCGGGTGCCGGCCGATCACGTCATCTCGTCGATGCCGATGTCGACATTGCTCACCAGCATGGATCCGCCGCCACCCGCGCATGTTCTCGACGCGGCCAACGATCTGCGCTACCGCGACTACCTGACCGTCGCGCTCATCGTGCCTGAGGAGTTCAGCTTCCCGGACAACTGGATCTACATCCACGACCCCGGGGTGCGGGTGGGGCGCATCCAGAACTACGGGTCGTGGTCCCCGTACCTGGTCAAGGAGGGCCGGACCTGCCTCGGGCTCGAGTTCTTCGTCTTCGAGGGCGACGACATGTGGGTTCGTCCGGACGACGAGCTGGTCGCGCTGGGCACCGCCGAGCTCGAGGCGCTCGGGCTGGTCCGCCCCGGCGCGGTCGAGAAGGGCTACGTCGTCCGCGTCCCCAAGGCGTATCCGACCTACGACCAGTTCTACCGGCGGAACGTGGAGGTGATGCGGGAGTGGCTGGCGCTACATGTTCCCAATGTGCATCCGGTCGGCCGGAACGGCATGCACCGCTACAACAACGCCGATCACTCGATGCTGACCGCCATGCTCACGGTGGAGAACATCCTCGACGACGCCGGGCACGACTCTGGACGGTGAACGTCGAGGAGGAATACCACGAGGAGAAGGTGAGTGAGCGTGGCAGGGCCGGCGGTGGGGGGACCGGCCGGGACGCGCCGGTGATTCCCCGCCCGGTGGCCGGCCCGGCCTCAGCCCCCCGCTCCGTCGGCCGCGGTTGAAACACCTGCGGATCGTCGGCCGTCAGCCGGCCGAATCCAGCAGAGTGATCGCGCGGGCCACCCGGTCGGCGTGCGCGGACTCCTCGGTGCCGCTGATCCGGAGCAGGCGGGCGACCTTCTCGTCCGCCTCGGACGCCGCCCACCGCTGGTAGTCGGCGTCGCCGGCTCGTTCGCCGCGCGCGATGGCGCTCAGCAGGGCCGCGTCGACGGCGGTGGGCGCGGCGACGGGATATCCCGCCTTCATGCCCGCCGAGGCCTCGTAGGCGCGTCCGAGTTTGATGCCGATGGCCTGTCCCATTCGGTTGGCGTGGCCCAGTTCCTCGCGGCCGTTGCGGCGAAGCAGCTCGGCGGCCTCCTCGTTGCCGATGTTGTCCGCCAGATGGAAATAGAGCTGCCCCGACGTCCTTTCCAGCTTGTAGAGGATCTCGAGTTCGGGCACACCCAGGTGGTCCAGTTTCGCGAGCGCCTGCGCGGCCGCACCGAAGTCCCGCTCGTCCATTCTTCGTCGCCTCCTCGGCAACAGTGGCCATCGGACCGGCCTGACTGTAGGGACGCCGCGGGCATCGGCGCGCGACCGCAGCGGCCTTCCCACGTACCGCGGCGGCCCAGTTCGGACCGGCCTTCACGCGTACGCGGCGGCCCCGCCCGGACCGGCTGGTCGCCTACGATTCCAGCGTGACGGCAGTGCCATTTCTCCCCATGCGCCGGTGCGTGACGGTCGGCGCGGGCACGGTGGAGCACCGGGCGGACGAGTTGATCTCCTACTGGCACCGGCACGACCTGCACGAGGTCGAGTACGCCGTCTCCGGTCTCGCGGAGATCCGCACACCGACGACCCACTATCTGATGCCGCCGTCCTACGCCGCGTGGGTGCCGGCCGGGGTGGAGCACTCGCCCCTGCTCAGGAACGTGACCACGATCGCGGTGTTCTTCGACCCCGCGGTCTTCGACTTCCCGTATTCGCGGGCCGCCGTCATTCCCGTGCCGCCGGTGCTGCGGGAGATGATGCGGTACGCGACCCGATGGCCGATCGGCCGGGGTGAGGACGACGCCGAGGCCGACACCTTCTTCAGGGCGCTGGCCGCGGTGGTCCGCGGCCAGCTCGCGCACGAGGCACCCCTGTCGCTGCCCACCGCGGACGATCCCGTCGTCCGGGACGTGATGGCCTACACCACGGACCACCTGGCCGATGCCACAGCAGCCCGGGTGTGCCGGGCCGTCGGCATCTCGGAGCGGGTGCTGCGCCGGCGGTTCGCGGCCGTCCTCGGGCAGTCGTGGCGGGAGTACCTGCGGCAGGTCCGGCTGATCCGGGCCATGGCACTGCTGAGCACGCCGACGACCTCGGTCGGCGAGATCGCCACCGAGGTGGGCTTCGGTAGCGCGAGCGCGCTCGCACGTGCCTTCCGGGCGTGGACGGGAGAGAGCCCGTCCGCCTACCGCGACCGATGGCTCACGACCGCCGCCCTGGACGACCCCAGCCATCTGACGAGTACGTAAGCGTCGCTGTTTCCGGGCAACGGGTGCGTGGGCGGTGTGTTCTGGGAGAAGCTGGGATGAACGCGTCTCATCCGGCAGGCGCGGTGAACGAGGAGGTCAACGCCGTGATCCGGCTCAGCGTGTTCTACCCCAGGACCGAGGGTGCGACGTTCGACCTCGACTACTACGTGAACAAGCACATCCCGATGGCCTGCCGGATGTGGGGGCTCACCGAGGTCGAGGTCGACCAGGGCATCCGCGGGCCGTACGTGGCGGCGTCGCACTTCCTCTTCGAGTCGGCGGAGGTGCTCCAGGCGGCGATGAGCGCCGACAGCACAGCCATCAGCGCCGACCTGTCGAACTACACGACGATCACCCCCGTCATGCAGATCAGCGAAATTGTGAGTAGCTGACCCCGTCAGCCCTGCCTCTGTCGGCCCTGCGTCTGCCAGCCGGGCCAGCACCGAGCGGATGGTGACCTTGGACTGGCCCGCACCCCGAGGTGCTCGCCAGGACGTCCGCCCAGCTTGTCTCCGTCCCTGGGTCCAGGTCGATGAGCGCGTAGGAAGGCTGGCGCGGCTCGGTGACCGTGGACGTCCACGCGTGCCATTCGAGGGCGCCGAAGTTCGCCGCCCACACCAGCGTGGCCGGGGTGTCGACCACCAGGTGGGTGCTGGTCCGGCCGGGGATGGCATCCGGTTTCTCCCAGCGCGGCGTAGCGCGCCAGATCCCGCTTGGTCACCGCCGGTTCGCCGTGCTCGCCCGGCCGGCCCGGAAACAGTGTCTTGTCGAGGTTTGGTGAGCCGGACCCGCTGGCCAACACCTCCCACACCCCGCCCGCGCCCGGCGCGTCGAGCGCCTCGAGAGTGCCGGGCGGCCCGATCGCGCCGCGCGCGGTGTCGCCGGGTGACGGCGCGCGAGCCGGCACGGACGCGAGCGCCGGTGGCAGGTCCGAGCGCCACATCCGGTCGGGATCGGCTCGGACCTCCTCGTTGGTCCGGCCGCTGAGCGCCGGGCGTGGATGCTCCTCCGGGTCCCAGCCGGCCACCGCGTGGGCGTCCCGTGTGTGCAGCAGGAGCCACTGCTCACCGTCGCCGCGGACCAGCACCAGTCGGCCGCGCAGCTTGTGCCCGAAGACGTCGGCATGCAGCTCGCCGGCGGCGACCGCCGCGACCGGGTCGGTGGTGCCGTGCGGCGCCCAGGTGCCGAGATCCCAGACGATCACGTCCCCCCGCCGTACCGCCCCTTCGGGATGACACCTCGAAGTCGAGGTACTCGATCGGATGGTCCTCGACGTGGACGGCCATCCGGCGCACGGCGGGGTCGAGGGTCGGGCCGCGGGGACCGCCCAGCTCGCCAGGACCCCGGCCATCTCGAACCGCAGGTCGTAGCGCAGCCGTCGGGCCCGGTGGTGCTCCATGATTACCTGGCAGTACTATGCATCGAGCTTCTAGGTTACCGAGGGGGGAAGCAGCGTGAAGGTCGCCAAGGATCTGGTGGCCGCCTCGGCGACCCCGATCGTGCTCGGCATCCTGGCGGAGGAGGAGAGCTACGGCTACGCGATCCTCAAGCGGATCAACGAGCTGTCCGGTGGCGAGCTGGACTGGACCGAGGGCCTGCTCTACCCGTTGCTGCACCGGCTCGAGCGCCTCGGGCACGTGGAGTCCAGCTGGCGGTCGGCCACCGGCGAACGTCGGCGCAAGTACTACCGCATCACCGACCGGGGCCTGGCTGAACTGGCCGAGCAGCGCCGCCAGTGGGACACCGTCGTCGACGCGCTCAAGGAGATCTGGACCGGCCTCGGTGACCGCGCCGCGCTGCCGGTGATCCCAGTGGAGGGCCACGCATGACAGCACAGGAAGGCCAGGAGGCAGTGGAGACGCAGGCGCTGGAGGCGCAGTTCGCGCAGTGGCGGCACTACGCGCAGCGCCGCCGGGAGCTACAGTCCTCCGACGCGGACGAGCTCGAGGACCATCTCCGCGGTTCCGTCGACGAGCTCGTCATGGCCGGCCTGAGCGCCGACGAGGCGTTCCTGGTCGCGGTCAAGCGGATGGGCAGCCTCGACGAGCTGTCCCGCGAGTTCGCCCGGGAGCATTCGGAACGGCTGTGGAAGCAGCTGGTCCTGACCGGCGGCCCGGACGCGGACACGCGGTCGCGGCGGGACCTGCGGGTGATGGTGCTCTGTGCCGCGGGTGCGGCGGCGTCCGCCAAGGCGCCGGAGCTGTTCGGTATACGGATGACCGATGACGGCTCGGCCTCGTTCTACGGGCCGAACCTCGGCCTGTTCGTGCTGCCCTGGCTGGCCGGCTTCCTCGCCTGGCGCCGCCAGGCCCGACGCCCGCTGATCGGGATCATGGGGGCGCTGTTCGCGCTCGGCGCGGTGGCGGCCAACGTCTATCCCGTCGCCGACAACTCGCAGTCACTGGCCCTCACCAGCATCCACCTCCCGATCGCACTGTGGCTCGTGGTGGGCCTGGCCTACGCCGCGGACGACTGGCGCTCGTCCCGTAGACGTATGGACTTCATCCGCTTCACCGGCGAATGGTTCGTCTACTTCGTCCTCATCGCCCTCGGCGGCGGTGTGCTCACCGTGTTCACGGCCGGCACCTTCGAAGCCATCGGAATCGTCTCGGACGACTTCATCTCGCAGTGGCTCCTTCCCTGTGGAGCGGCAGCCGGGGTCATCGTGGCCGGGTGGCTCGTCGAGGCGAAGCAGAGCGTGGTCGAGAACATCGCCCCGGTGCTCACCAGGCTGTTCACACCGCTGTTCACGGTAGTCCTGCTGGCCTTCCTCGTCGCCGTCTGCTGGACCAGCACCGGCATTGACGTCGAGCGTGACGCGCTGATCCTGTTCGACCTGCTGCTGGTCGTCGTCCTGGGGCTGCTGCTCTACTCGATGTCAGCCCGCGATCCGCTGGCCCCGCCCGACCTGTTCGACAAAATGCAGCTCGCCCTGGTGGTAAGCGCGCTGGCCATCGACGTGCTGGTCCTACTGGCAATCACCGGGCGCATCACCGAGTACGGCACCACGCCCAACAAGGCCGCGGCACTCGGGGAGAACGTCATCCTGCTGGCGAACCTCGCCTGGTCGGCGTGGCTCCTGCTGAGGCTGGTCCGCCGGCACACGCCATTCGCGGCGCTCGAACGCTGGCAGACCTCCTACCTGCCGGTGTACGCCGTCTGGGCCTGGATCGTGGTCCTCGCCTTTCCTCCGTTGTTCGGCTATGCCTGACCGAGGCATCGCCGGGCCCGCCGTCGAAGGCGGAACAAGGGAAGGCAGGACGAGGTAAGGCGGGGTGCGCCCCGCGCGGCCGGGTTCTGGCCGGCCGCGCGGGACGAGATCCCTACTCGGGGTCGTAGGCGAGGTTCGGGCGCAGCCAGCGCTCGACGTCGCCGACCGTCAGGCCGCGTCGCGTGGCGTAGTCCTCGACCTGGTCGCGGCCGATGCGCCCGACGGTGAAGTACCGCGACGACGGGCTGGCGAAGATCAGCCCGCTGACGGCGGCGGCCGGGGTCATCGCGAAGGACTCGGTCAGGCCCAGGCCGACCTGGCCGGCGTCCAGCAGGTCGAACAGAGCCTGCTTCTCGCTGTGGTCGGGGCTCGCCGGGTAGCCGAAGGCGGGGCGGATGCCGCGGAACCGCTCGGCGTGCAGGTCCGCCAGCGCCGGTTCGGACCCCGGCTCGAACCAGGCGCGGCGCGCCTCGAGGTGGACGTACTCGGCGAACGCCTCGGCCAGCCGGTCGGCGAGGGCCTTGACCATGATCGAACGGTAGTCGTCCTGACGGGCCTCGAAGGCGGCCGCGAGTGTGTCAGCGCCGTGGATGGCCACCGCGAACCCGCCGAGGTGGTCGCCGGCCGGGGCCACGTAGTCGGCGAGGCTGCGGTTCGGGCGTCCCGCGGGCTTGGCGGTCTGCTGGCGCAGCATCGGCACCCGCAGCCGGCCCGCCGCGTCGGCACCGGGGCCAGCGTCAGCGCCACCACCGAGATCGATCAGGATGTCGTCGCCGTCCGAGTTGGCCGGCCAGAAGCCGTAGACGCCCTCGGCCCGCAGGGAGCCGTCCGCGATGATCTGGTCGAGCAGCGTGTTGCCCTCGTCGAACAGCTCGCGGGCGACCGGCTGGTCGAGGATCGCCGGGTACTTGCCCTTCAGCTCCCAGGCGAGGAAGAAGAACTGCCAGTCGATCATCTCGCGCAGCGCGGTGAGCTCCGGCGTGACGACGCGGACGCCGGTGAACGCCGGCACGGGCAGCTCGTCGAAGGAGACCTGCTCGCGGTTCGCCCGCGCCTGGGCGAGGGTGAGCAGCGGCTGCTGCTGGCGCTTCTCGTGCTGCTCACGCAGGTGCTGCTGCTCCTCCCGGTTGCGCACGGCGAGGTCGGCGGCCCGGTCGCTGTCCAGCAGGTCGGAGACCACGCCGACGACACGGGAGGCGTCCAGCACGTGGACGGTTGTGGCGTCGTAGGCGGGGGCGATGCGCACGGCGGTGTGCTGGCGTGAGGTGGTCGCGCCGCCGATCAGCAGCGGCAGCTTCAGCCCGCGGCGCTGCATCTCGGTGGCCACCGAGACCATTTCGTCCAGTGACGGGGTGATCAGGCCGGACAGGCCGATCGCGTCGGCGCTCTCGGCCACCGCCGTGTCGAGGATGACCTTCGCGGGGACCATCACCCCCAGGTCGATCACCTCGTAGTTGTTGCAGCCCAGGACCACGCCGACGATGTTCTTGCCGATGTCGTGGACGTCGCCCTTGACCGTCGCCATCACCACCTTGCCGTTACCGCTGCGGTCGGTGTTGGCGGTGCCGTCCAGCAGCGCCTGCTGCTTCTCGGCCTCCATGAACGGTTCCAGGTAGGCGACGGAGCGCTTCATCACCCGGGCGCTCTTCACGACCTGCGGCAGGAACATCTTCCCGGAGCCGAACAGGTCACCGACGATCTTCATGCCGTCCATCAGCGGGCCCTCGATCACGTCGAGCGCGCGGGCCGCGCCGGCGCGGGCCTCCTCCGTGTCGGCCTCGATGAAGTCGACGATGCCGTGCACGAGCGCGTGGGAGAGCCGCTGCTCCACCGGCCCCTCGCGCCAGGACAGGTCCACGACGCGCTTCGTGCCGCTGCCGGTCACCGTCTCGGCGAACGAGACGAGCCGGTCGGTGGCGTCGTCGCGCCGGTCGAAGAGCACGTCCTCGACGAGCTCGAGCAGGTCCGCGGGGATGTCCTGGTAGACCGCGAGCTGGCCGGCGTTCACGATGCCCATGTCGAGCCCGGCCTGCACGGCGTAGAAGAGGAACGCCGAGTGCATCGCCTCGCGGACGACGTCGTTGCCGCGGAAGGAGAACGACAGGTTCGAGATGCCGCCGCTGATGTGCACCCCGGGACAGCGCTGCTTGATCAGCGGCAGCGCGTCGAGGAATGCCTTCGCGTAGCCGTTGTGCTCGGCGATGCCGGTGGCGACGGCGAGCACGTTCGGGTCGAAGACGATGTCCTCGGCCGGGAACCCGACCCGCTGGGTGAGCAGGTCGTAGGCGCGGCCGCAGATGGCCACCTTGCGCTCGGCGGTCTCGGCCTGGCCCTGCTCGTCGAAGGCCATCACGACGACGCCGGCACCGAAGTCGCGGATGCGCCGGGCCTGCTCGAGGAAGGGCTCCTCACCCTCCTTGAGGCTGATCGAGTTGACCACGCCCTTGCCCTGCACGCAGCGCAGCCCCGCCTCCAGCACACTCCAGCGCGAGCTGTCGATCATGATGGGCAGTCGGGCCGCCTCCGGCTCGGTGGCCAGCAGGTTCAGGAAGGTCGTCATCGCCCGCTCGCTGTCGAGCAGGTCGGCGTCCATGTTGACGTCGAGCAGGTTCGCGCCGCCGCGCACCTGCTCCAGGGCGACGTCGATGGCGCCCTGGAAGTCGTTGCCCTCGATCAGCCGGCGGAACCGCGCCGACCCGGTGACGTTGGTGCGCTCGCCGATCATGACGAACCCGGTGTCCGGGCCGATCTCGAACGGCTCCAGCCCGCTGAACCGGGTGCGCGGCGGCAGCGCCGGAACCGGGCGCGGTGCCGCGCCGGCGACCGCGGCGGCGATCCGCGCGATGTGCGCCGGGGTCGTCCCGCAGCAGCCGCCGACGATGTTGACCATGCCCGCCTCGGCGAACTCGCCGATCAGCCGGCCGGCCTCCTCCGGGGACTGGTCGTAGCCGCCGAACGCGTTCGGCAGGCCGGCGTTGGGATGGCAGGCCGTGTACGTCCCCGCGAGGCGGGCGAGGTCGGCGACGTGCGGGCGCATCTCGTCGGCGCCCAGCGAGCAGTTCACCCCGACGACCAGCGGGTTCGCGTGCGCGATGGAGCTCCAGAACGCCTCGACGGTCTGCCCCGACAGCGTCCGCCCGCTCAGGTCGACGATCGTCACCGAGATCCACAGCGGCAGCTGGGGCGCGACCTCGCGGGCGGCGGCGATCGCGGCCTTCGCGTTGAGCGTGTCGAAGATCGTCTCGATGAGGAGCAGGTCGACCCCGCCCTCGGCGAGAGCCTCGATCTGCTCGGCGTAGGAGTCCCGGACCTCGTCGAAGGTTGCCGCCCGGTAGGCCGGGTCCTCGACCCGCGGCGACAGCGAGAGCGCGACGTTCAGCGGCCCGATCGACCCGGCGACGAACCGCCGCCCGCCCGCCTCGTCGGCGGCCTGGCGGGCCAGCTGCGCGCCCCGCACGTTCATCTCCCGCACGAGCGACTGCAGGCCGTAGTCGGCCTGGGCGATGCTCGTCGCGGTGAACGTGTTCGTGGTCGTGATGTCCGCGCCGGCCGCCAGGTACTGCCGGTGCACGTCGAGAATGACATCCGGCCGGGTCAGGTTCAGCAGGTCCGGATCGCCGCTGACGTCCTTCGGGTGGTCGGCGAACCGCTCCGTGCGGTAGTCGGCGGGGGTGAGGCCGGCGTTCTGCAGCATCGTGCCCCAGGCCCCGTCGAGGACGACGACCCGCTGCTCCAGCAGCTCCCGCAGTGCCTGTTCGCTGCCGGTGGCCGCCGGCCGGACGGCACCGCCGCCTTCGGGCCGTGCGCCGGCGCCGGCCTCGGCTTGCTCGCCTCCGACAGTGCCGGCGGGGACCGACACCTCGTCGAGCGATCCGGATCCTGCCATCGCGCACACCTCCCGGTTGTGGGAGGCGCCCTTGCGGATGAGGTTCCGATCGAGCGTGGCGGACCTCGGTCCGTTGCAGCGCCCCTCGACCGGCATCGACGATACCGTGCCGTCCGCGCGCCGCGGGGCGGGGCTCGACCGGCCGGGTGAACGGTCAGCTCAGCGGATCGGCCGTACCCGGCGGGTCGGTCACCGCCCGATGACCCGCCAGCGCCGGGGTGTCAGCCGGGGCCAGGTGGTCGGTCAGCAGCGTGCGCAGCGCGAGCCGTTCGCTCCACATCGGTGCTGTCGCCGGGAACACATGTGACCGGGCGGCGGGAAGAGCCGCGGCGAGGGCCAGCGCCGTCTCCGTGCGGTGGATGAGGTCGCCCTCCTGGCCGACGACCAGCGTCCGCGCGCGCACCCGCGCCAGCCGGGCGCGGTCCGGGACGGGCGCGTTCCCCGGCCGCTCGGTGGGCGCCGAGCAGGCCATCAGCATGAGCGCGTACGCGCGCAGGTAGACGGCGCCGCCGCGGGCGTCCCGAAGCTCCGGGGACATGCACCGCGCGATCTCGGCCCGCAGCTCCGCCGGGTCACCGGCCAGCCTGGCGACGTGGACGCGCCGGAACATCTCGTGGATCTCGGCCGGGATCGGCTCGTCGACGGCCGGGGGCAGCAGCAGCGCCATCGCCGTGAACAGGTCCGGCTCGCCGTCGGCCAGGGCGAGCAGCGCGCCCGCGCCCATGCTCTGCCCGACCGCCGCGCTGGCCCCCACCGCGCGGGCGACGCCGGCCAGCTCCTCGGCGAGGTCGGCGTACGTCCAGCCGTTCGGCCGGGGCGACGAGTCCCCGTAGCCGCGGAAGTTCACCGCGACCAGCGTCCCGGGGACACCGGCCACCGTCGGCAGCATGACCCGCGCCGACGCCCCCCACGCGTGCGCGACCAGCACCACCGGCTCCCCGTCGCCTACGACGAGCACCTCGTTCACGGCACCTCGGGCGCCCACCGCCCGCACCTCCGGCGCCCGCCCGTTCGTCCGTGCCCTCACCGACACCCGCTTTCCCGACCCGTTCCGACACCCACGTTCCGACATCCACCATCGTGGACGTCCCCGGCCCACGCCCCGCGCACGGCCGCCTCGACGAGCGGGCCCGCCGCGGCCGCCATCCCGGCGATGCTCATTCCACGGTGCTCATCCCGGTGGCGCCGCGCCGCACACGCGCCCTACGGCGCCGCGGACGCCGGGTCACCCGTCCGAGTCGCCGTGGGCGTCGCGGGGCCGGACCCCACCGCGGCTGGCGCCGAGGTGGCCGGCTGCGTGGTGGCCGGCTGCGTGGTGGCCGGCTGCGTGGTGGCCGGCTGCGTGGTGGCCGGTGGAGACATGGCCGGCTTTGAGGTGGCCGGTGTCGACGTGGCTGGCGGCGAGGCGGCCGGTGGAGTGGCGGCCCGGACGGGAGTTCTCGGTGTGCCGGCGGGCGATCCGGTAGACGGCCCGGGTGCGGACGCCGGCGGCTTCGGGGACGGCGCGTGCCCGGTGGGCGGAGTGCCGGTGGCCGCCGGGCGGGCGACGAAGGCTTTCACGTTCAGCTGGCTGACCAGCAGCCGCACCGTGTACACGCGCCCGGACTCGGCATGCGCCTCGAGGGTGAGGACGAACCTTCCCGCGGGCAGGCCCGCCGCGGCGAGGTCCCCGCCGGCGAGCCGCGCGAGCAGGGTCGGCTTCTCCTCCCCGGACGCCGCTCCCGTGCCCCCGGGCGCTGCCTGCGCGGGCCGGTCCGGCTCGGCGGGAATCGTGATCTCGCTTCTCGCGATCGGGCGCCCGGCCTCCGTCGCGGCGGTGGCCACCACCCGCAGTGGTCCGGCCGGAGCCGGGCGGCGCGCCGAGGTCAGGTCCAGCGCCTCGAAGCCGGCGGCGGTGCCGTCGAGCTCGACCGGTGTGACGGCGAGATCGGTGACCGCGATACCAAGGTCGCGCAGCGCCGCGGACACCGGCTCCTCGCCGACCCCGCCCCCGTCACCCGGCCGGTGCTCCTCCGGGACGACCTCGACGCGGGGCCCTCCGTCCCCGCCGGCAGGCAGCGACGGCCCCGGCCCGGCCGGGGGCTCACTGGGGGCCGGCGTGCCCGGTTCGGCCGGCGCGGTGGGCTCAGCTGGCGCGGTGGGCTCAGCCGGCGTCGTGGGCCCGGCTGGAACCAGGGGGCCGCCAGCCGGCTCCGGGGCGGTCAGCTCCGGGACAGCCGGCTCCGGGTCACCGGCCTGCGCCGGCTCGCCGGGCAGCGCGGTCGCGCCCTTCTCCCGATAGGCGGTCATCCAGGTCAGCACGGCGTTCACATAGGACGTCGACGGGTTGTAGGAGAAGATCGCCGCGCGCAGCTGGTCCGGCCGGCTCACGTCCCGCCCGTGGGCGCAGAGGTAGCCGCCCGCGGCGAGCGTCGCGTCGTGGATGTTCTGCGGATCGCGGCGGCCGTCGCCCGACCCGTCCCGGCCCGACGTCCGCCAGGTGGTCGGGATGAACTGCATCGGGCCGACCGCGCGGTCCAGCGTGGTGTCGCCGTCGAACACGCCGTCGTCCGAGTCGCGGATCAGCGCACGCCCATCCCGGCCGTCGAGGACGGGACCGAGGATCGGCCGGGTCACCGTGCCGTCGTCGGCCATCGGCCGGCCCGCCGCGTGGCCGGACTCGATCTTCCCGATGGCGGCGAGGAGTTCCCACGGGAGGTGGCAGCCGGGCAGCTCCCGTTCGACGCGCCCGGCGGCCTGGCGGTAGGCGTCGAGGACGCGGTCGGGGACGCCCCGCCCACCCGTGATGACAGTGCCCGCCGGCCCCGAGCCGTCGTCGCTCCCGCTCCCGCTGCCGGCGCTCCCGTCCCCGCCGGTCTCGTCCCCCGGGGCGGTCGTCGCGTCGGTACCGCCATCGCCGGCCGCACCAGAGTCCTCTCCGAGTGGGTCGAGGCCCGCGGGGATCTCGGTGAGGCTCGCCACGTCGGTCGGCGCCGTGCCCGGCGGCTTGGAATCCGCCAGGTTCCACCGGCCGGCCTGATCGGATGGCAACGGCTCCGACTCCGGCCGGGCCGCCGCGCCGGAGCAGAGCAGCAGCAGCCCCGCCGTGGCGACCACTGGCAACGCCGTCCGGACGCGGCCGTTACGGGGCTGCTGCCGGGGCCGCCGGTGGCGGCCGCCCGGCGTGTCGCCATCCGCCGGTGTCATCGGATCGGGCGAGGGTCAGGATCCGCCGGGAAGTACCACATCCGTACAATTGTGGCTGCCCAGCGCGACCATCGGGCGAAGAACAGGTGACATGAACGCGATCCGCCGCTCTGCGGACGCCGCGCTCAGCCCTCCTGCGCCGGCGGGCAGAGGCAGAACGGGTGGCCGGCCGGGTCGAGCAGCACCCGCCAGCGCTCGCCCCCCGGCTGGAATTCGGCCTGCGTCGCCCCAAGCTTCTCCGCGAGGCTGATCGAGGCCTCCAGATCCGCCACGCGGAAGTCGAGGTGGACCTGCTGGGGCGCGGACTGGTCGGGCCAGCTCGGCGGCTGGTAGCTCTCGACGCGCTGGAAGCCGATCATGATTTCGGTGCCCGGCGGGCTCAGGAACGCCCAGGCGCCCTCCTCGTCCGCGCCGCCGACGCCCCAGCCCGTCAGCTCGCCGTAGAAGGCCGCCAGATCCTTCGCGTTCGGGCAGTCGAGCATCAGCCCTGCCCAGGTCACGGGCGCGGCCTGGCTGGGCTGGGCGATCTCCGTGGTTGCCATGGTCGAACTCCTTCGCTCGTTGGTTCCACGCGTCGGTGCGCTGTCAACACCCATCCTGGCGTCGATAACTGACTTCTCCTGTCAGGTATCGCCGGGAGATGACAGAGGGAGACGGGGGAGAATTCGGTCGTGCGTGCCAGCCGGCTCCTCTCCGTCCTCCTGCTGCTGCAGACCCGCGGCCGGCTGACGGCCCGTGAGATGGCCGCCGAGCTGGAGGTGTCGGTCCGCACGGTCTACCGGGACCTGGACGCGCTCGCCGAGGCCGGCGTCCCGGTGCTGGCGGAGCGTGGGGCCACCGGCGGTTACGAGCTGCTCGCCGGCTACCGCACCCGGCTGACCGGGCTGACCTCGGACGAGGCCGACTCCCTGCTGTTCGCCGGGCTCCCGGACGCCGCCGCCGAGCTCGGTTTCGGCGCGGTCGTCGCCGCCGCCGAGCTCAAGTTGCTCGCCGCGCTCCCGGCCGAGGCCCGTGAGCGGGCACTTCGGGTGCGGGAGCTGTTCCACCTCGACGCGCCCGGCTGGTTCCGCGCCGCCGAGCCGGTGCCGCTGCTCGCCGAGGTCGCCGGTGCGGTGTGGGGGCGGCGGCGCATCCGGATCACCTACCTGCGTTGGCGCGCACCGCGCCGGGTCGTCCGCGAGCTGGAGCTGCTCGGCGTGGTCCTCAAGAGCGGCACCTGGTATGTCGTAGCCACCGCCTGCCCCGGCGACGGCCGGGCCGACATCGCGGACGCTCCACCCGCGGAGACACCGGAGACACCGGAGACACCGGAGACGGCGGAGACGGCGGAGGCGTCCGTGCGGGTGTACCGGGTCGCGAGGATTCTCGGTCTCGAGGCGATGCCGGAGACGTTCGAACGGCCGGAGCGGTTCGACCTGGCGGCCTACTGGGAGCAGTGGACCGCCAGGTACGAGGCCGGCGTCTACCGGGGGACCGCCACGGTGCGCCTGTCGCCGGAGGGCCGGCGGATGGTTCCCTTCCGGCTCGCCCCGGCGGTGGCGCGGGCCGTCGAGCAGACCGCGGGCGACCCCGACGCCGACGGCTGGGTGCGCGCCGAGCTCCCGATCGAGTCGGTCCGGCACGCCCGAGGCGACCTGCTCGTCCTCGGCCCTGAGCTGGAGGTGCTCGATCCCCCGGAGCTGCGGGCGGCGATGGCGGACGCGGTCGCGGGCCTGACGGCGTTCTACGGCCCGCCCGCGAACCCGCCCGCGTGCTGAGATGACCGGCCCCCGGCCCGGCCCGGCCCCCGGCCGGGAAGCGCTGGCATGCTGAACGGATAACGCGCGGACCACAGTGGTAGTCGCGCGAGGAGGAGCGCAGCGCATGACGACGTCCGCCCCCGAATCCGAGCGCGCCCAGGTGATCGGGGACGTCTTCACGGCGGCGTTCGGCGAGCTGATGGCCGCCGAGCCGGGCGCGTTCCGGCGCAAGTTCCGGAAGATGGCGGCCTCGCCGTTCGCGTTCTACCGGGGTTCGGCCGCGCTTTTCTACGCCGACGTCCACGACATCGACGACCCGTTCCTCGACGAGCGGACGAGCCGGGTGTGGATCCACGGTGACCTGCACGCGGAGAACTTCGGCACCTACATGAGCAGCAACGGCGTGCTGGTCTTCAACGTCAACGACTTCGACGAGGCCTACGTCGGGCCGTTCCGCTGGGACCTGCGCCGGCTGGTGGCGAGCCTCGCGCTGCTGGGCCGCGCCAAGGCGCTCAGCGACGCCGTGATCACGGGCCTCGTCGAGGCCTGCGCGGACGCCTACCGGGAGAAGATCCGCGACCTCGCCGAGGGCGGGTCGTCGGCGGACCTGCTGACCCGGACGTCCACCTCGGGCGTGGTGCACGCGTTCCTGCAGCAGGCACGGCGCTCCACCCGGGTCGGCCTGCTCGACGACCTCACGGTGGTCGAGCACTACGACCGGCGCTTCGCGCGGGTCGACGGCGTCACCGCGGTTGACGAGGAGACCCGCGCGAAGGTCCTCGAGGCGTTCGACCGCTACCTGGCGACGGTGCCGCCGGGCCGGCGCACCCGCCCGGTGTCGCTGACCGTCAAGGACGTCGTCGCCCGGCGCGGGGTGGGCATCGGCAGCGCCGGCCTGCCGTCCTACAACCTGCTGGTCGAGGGCCAGACCGAGGCGCTCGACAACGACGTCGTCCTGTACATGAAGCAGGGGCAGGTCCCGGCGGTCAGCCGCTTCGTCTCCGACGAACGGATCCGGGAGTACTTCCACCACCAGGGCCATCGGACGGCCGTCTCGCAGCGGGCGCTGCAGGCCGACAGCGACACCTGGCTCGGCCACACCGAGGTCGACGGCGTCGGCCAGCTCGTCGCCGAGGTGTCGCCGTACGCCCAGGATCTGGACTGGTCCGAGGTGAACGAGCGGGAGCAGATGTTCGCCCTGGTCGCCGACCTCGGCCGGTCGACCGCGCGGATGCACGCCGTCGCCGACGACGAGAGCGAGCACGACCTGGTCAGCTTCTCCACCGAGGACGCGATCCACGAGGCGATCTCGGCGGACGAGAAGGCGTTCACGGCGTCCCTGGTCGAGTTCGCGCACGACTACGGCGCCCAGGTCCACCACGACCACGCGCTGTTCGTCGACATGTTCCGCAACGGGCAGATCATCGACGTCGACTGAGACCGCGGGCCGGCCAGGCGCCGACCCGTCGGCGCCTGGCCGCGCGCCTGCCCGCCGGGGCGGTCAGACGCCGAGGAAGTCCAGCACGGCGTTCATCGCCCGCGGGTTGGCCTGCACGGAATAGTGGTCCGCGCCCTCGATGGTCCGTCCGGTGGCCTTGGGGAACAGCGCGGCCAGCTCCTCGGGTGAGCCCGCCCCCTCGTCCCGCTCGCCGGTGACGATCAGGACCTCGCAGCCGACGGTGGCCAGCTCGGCCGTGGTGAGCGTCCGCCTCGGCCGGCGGGCGAACGCGTCCACCGCCGCCATGTCGTTGCCGGCGCGCCGGGCGAGCCCGCGGATCAGGCGGGCCAGGATGTCGGTGCCGTCGTCCTCGGACGGTGTGGCACCGAGAACCGGGCCCCGCTGCGGGCGGGGCTCCAGCAGCCGTGGGCCGACGCCCATCAGGGCGAGCCGGTTGAACGGCGCCAGCCCGCGCACCGCGCACTCGAGCAACAGGTGGGCGCCGGCGGAGAAGCCCACGGCGTCGACGGCGCCGCGCCCGGCGAACGCCTCGGCGATCTCGGCGGCGGCGTCGGGGTAGGCCGCCGGATCGGTGTCCCGGCGGGAGCGGCCGTGTCCGGGCAGGTCGACCGCGACGACCTCACGGCCCGTCTCCTGGAGCAGGTCGATCCAGCCGGTTGCACGCCAGCCGTGTTCGCTCGACGACGCGAGGCCGTGGACGAGAACCACCGGCGCGATGTCAGCCATGCCCGAACAGTAAGCCCAGATCACCGGCCGGCGCTCCCGATTCCGGGACGTCGGCCCACTGACCCGGACACATCTGGTCAGGCTGGACTTGTAAGTCTAGGCTGACGGAATGTTCGCTGACGCTGAGATCGTCGAGGCGGACGCCGCCGGGCCCGTCGAACTCGCCGACCTCCTCGAGATCGCGGCCGGGCTGCGGCTGAGCATGAGCCTGCTGGGGCGGCGGCTGCGTCTGGTGCAGCCCGACGGTGAGCTGACCGTCGGGGAGATCGCGGCCCTGGTGCGCCTTGAGCGCGGCGGCCCGACCACCGCCGCGGCCCTCGCGAAGCAGGAGACGATCAGCCCGCAGTCGATGGGGGCGACCCTCGGCGGCCTGGAGGAGCGTGGCCTCGTCGAACGCCGGCCCGATCCCGACGACGGCCGCCGGGTGATCCTCTCGCTCGCCGACGCCGGCCGCGAGGCGCTGCGGGACAGGCGAAACGCCCGCAGCGAGCAGCTCGCGCGGGCGCTGTCCAGCGGCTTCGACGACGACGAGCTGGCCTGCCTGAAGGCCGCCGCGCCGCTGCTCGAGCGCCTGGCGCAGCGCATCTGATGGCGGCCGTCACCAAGCACGGCGATCGCCGCTGGGCCGTCCTGGCGAACACGACCGCCGCGGTCTTCATGTCGGCGCTCGACGGCTCCATCGTCCTGATCGCCCTGCCGCCGATCTTCCTCGGCATCGACCTGGATCCGCTGGCGCCCGGTAACGTGAGCTATCTGCTCTGGATGATCATGGGATACCGCCTGGTGCAGGCGGTGCTCGTCGTGCCGCTGGGGCGGCTGGGCGACATGTTCGGCCGGGTGCGGATCTACAACGCCGGCTTTGTGGTCTTCACCGTCGCCTCCATCCTGCTGTCCTTCGATCCCTTCCACGGGCGCAGCGCCGCGATGTGGCTGATCGGCTGGCGCGTGCTGCAGGCGGTCGGCGGCTCCATGCTGGCCGCCAACTCGGCCGCGATCCTCACCGACGTGTTCCCGCCCGACCAGCGCGGTCTGGCGCTCGGCATCAACCAGGTCGCCGCGCTCGCCGGGCAGTTCATCGGCCTGGTCGCCGGCGGGGTGCTGGCCGTCCTGGACTGGCGGGCGGTGTTCTGGGTGAACGTGCCCGTCGGTGTCTTCGGCACCATCTGGGCCTACCGGACGCTGCGCGAGCCCGAGCGCCGGGACCGCCCGGAACGGGGCCGCTTCGACTGGTGGGGCAACATCACCTTCTCGGTGGGCCTGGGGGCGGTGCTGATCGCCGTCACCGAGGGCCTGCAGCCCTACAAGAACCACGCGATGGCCTGGAGCAGCCCCAAGGTCCTGGTGCTGCTCATCGGGGGAGTGGCGCTGCTGGCAGCCTTCGTCGTGATCGAGAAGCGGTTCGAGTCGCCGATGTTCGAGCTCTCGCTGTTCCGAATCCGGGCCTTCAGCGCCGGGAACGCGGCCGGCCTGGCGGTGTCGGTCGCGCGCGGCGGTCTGCAGTTCATGCTGATCATCTGGCTGCAGGGGATCTGGCTGCCCCTGCACGGCTACGACTTCGACGACACCCCGTTCTGGGCAGGAATCTACCTGTTGCCACTGACCGCCGGTGTCCTCGTGGCGGGCCCGCTGTCGGGGTTCCTGTCCGACCGCTCCGGCGCCCGCGGCCTGGCCACCACCGGGATGCTGGTGTTCGCGGGCAGCTTCGTCGGCCTCATGCTGCTGCCCGTCAACTTCTCCTACTGGGCGTTCGGCCTGCTGATCACCGTGAACGGCATCGGCGCCGGGATGTTCGCCGCGCCGAACTCGTCCTCGATCATGAGCAGCGTCCCGGCGCACCTGCGCGGGGTCGGATCCGGGATGCGCTCGACCTTCCAGAACGCCGGCGGCGCGCTGTCCATCGGGCTCTTCTTCTCACTCATGGTCGCCGGGCTGGCGGGCAGCCTGCCGGGAGCCTTCTCCGCCGGCCTGCGGGCGGAGGGCGTGTCCGCCGACGTCGCCCAGCAGGTCGGTTCCCTGCCCCCGGTCGCGTCGCTGTTCGCCGCGGTGCTCGGCCTGAACCCGGTCGAGCACCTGCTGAGCTCGACCGGCACGCTGGACGACCTGACGCCGGACCACCGGGCGACCGTCACCGGCCGCGAGTTCTTCCCCCACCTCATCTCGACGCCGTTCCACGACGGCCTCGTCGTCGTGTTCGTGGCCTCGGCCCTGCTCGGCCTCATCGCCGCGGCGGCGTCGGTGCTGCGCGGTGCCCACCATGTCGAGCGGGACCCGCTCGAGCCGGTCCCGCTCGCGGTGGGCCTCCTCGAGTCGGTGCCGGCGGAGCCCGTCCTCCTCGAGGCGTCGGGCCGTGATCGGGTCGGGACCGGTGCTGCCGGGGCCGACGTAGCCGGGGCCGACGTAGCTGGGGCCGACGTAGCTGGGGCCGAGGTGCTCGGGGCGGACTCGCCCGGGGCCGACGCGGCCGGTCCCGGGCCCGAAGCGTCGGGTCCGGCCGGGCCGGGTCCGGGCGCGACCGGACCGCTCAGGGGCGGCCCCCCGGGGTGACCAGTCCCGTCTCGTAGGCGACGACGACCGCCTGCACCCGGTCCCGCAGCCGCAGTTTGCCGAGGATCCGGGCCACATGAGTCTTCACCGTGGCCTCACTGAGCTGGAAACGTGCGGCCAGCTCGGCGTTGCTCAGACCACGCGCGAGGAACCGGAGGACCTCGAGCTCCCGCGGGGTGAGCGTCGCCAGGTCGCGGTGCGTCGCGGCGGCCACCCGCTCCGGTGAGGCGAACCGTTCCACCAACCGGCGGGTGATCGTCGGCGCGAGCAGCGCGTCCCCCGCGCGGACCAGCCGGACGGCGGCCACCAGCTGTTCGGGACTGACGTCCTTGAGCAGGAAGCCGCTGGCCCCGGCGGTCAGCGCCGCGTAGACGTACTGGTCGACGTCGAACGTCGTCAGGATGATCACCCGGGGCGCCTCCGCCGTGCCGCTCAGGATCCGGCGGGTGGCCTCCAGCCCGTCCATCACCGGCATGCGGATGTCCATGAGCACGACGTCCGGGCGGGTCCGCCGGACAGCGTCGACGGCCTGGGCGCCGTCGGCGGCGTCGGCGGCCACCTCGATCCCGTCGGCGGTGAGGATCATCCGGAACCCGGCCCGGACCAGCGCCTGGTCGTCGGCGACGACCACCCGTGGCGGGGTCACGGACCGTCCAGCGGGATCTCGGCCAGCACCCGGTACCCGCCGGTCGGGCGCGGGCCCGCCGCCAGCGTGCCGCCGTAGACGGCGAGCCGTTCCCGCAGGCCGAGCAGCCCGGCGCCGCTGCCCGCCCCGGCGGCCGCCGCCCGGACGCCGCCGCTGTCGGTCACCTCGACCCGGACCAGACCCGGTGCGTAGACCACGGCGACCCGGACCCGCGCCCCGGCGGCGTGCCTGACGGCATTGGTCAGGGCCTCCTGCACCACGCGGAACGCGGCCAGGTCGACGCCGGCGGGCAACGGCACCGGCGTTCCCGTCGCACTCAGCTCGACGTCCACTCCGGTGTCGCGAACGCGCCGCACCAGCTCGTCGACCCGGCCGAGCCCCGGCTGTGGGCTGGGGCCCGGGCCGTCGTCCCCCCCATCCGGGGCACCGCCACTCATCGTCAGCAGGCCCATCACGTGACGCAGCTCGGTCATCGCGCTGCGGCCGCTGGTCTCGACCGCACGGATGGCCTCGCGCGCCAGATCGGGGTTGGCGTCGAGCACCTTGCGGGCGGCGCCGGCCTGGATCACCATCACGCTCACATTGTGGGTGACGACGTCGTGCAGCTCGCGTGCGATGCGGGCCCGCTCCTGATCGGTGGCCTGCCGGCTCGCCGCGGCCCGTTCCGCCTCCTGCACCCGCGCGCGCTGAGTGCGGGTGTGGGCGGCGTTCGCCGCGAGGCCGAGCGGGATCAGGACCAGGAAGGGAAAGTAGTCAGAGCTGATCCTGGGGATCGTCGTGTGGTGGCCGAGCGTGAGCAGCACGGCACCACCGGCGATGCCCGCCGCCGCCCACGCCCGGTGCGGGCTGTACATCGCCGCGCTGTACCCGGCTATCAGGCAGGCCGTGAAGGTGAACGTCGTCAGGTCATCGATGTGCACGTCCAGCTGGAGTAACGACGCGGCGGCGATGACGCACCCGTAGGTCGCCAGCGGGAACCGCCGCCGCGCGGCCAGCGGTAGCGCGGCGAGGACGGCCAGCGCCAGCTGCCAGTCGGCGACCGGCGTCTGGACGGCGACGAACTGCGATGGGAACACCTGAGCCGGGCCCGCGCGTGACGGCACCTCCCGCGGTTCCGGGGCCACCGGCGGTACCGGTGCTGCCGGCGGTACCGGTTCCACTGGTGGTACCGGTTTCACCGGTGGTACGGGGGTCACCCGTGTGAGCGGGAGGACCGGCCGACTCTGCCGTTCGACGCGTGCCGACTGCGAGGTCCCCGGTGCGGGCACCGCGAGGAGGCGGTCACCGTTGATGGCGGTCACCACGCCCAGGGCCAGCACCAGGGCGAGGATCGCGTCGGCCACCCACGCCCAGACGGTGAGGCTGGCCGGGCCGGCCCGTTCCCGATGCCGCCGGATCGCCGCCCAGATCACCGGCCCAGTCTGGCAAGAGCGGCGTCCGTCCACATCCGCTGAGGTGCGCAGTGGCCGTACATCGCCGGCCTACCTCGCAGGGATGACGTCGCGCCCGGTGCGCCGGGCGGAGGAGCGGACATCGGCGCGACGGCCGACGCGCCCGCCCCGCGCCGGCCCCTAGCGTCCCGACCGACGCGGCCCGGATCACTCGCCGGCACAGCCCACCCCGGGGGCTGGCGCCGCCGGTCGGGACGTCGGGCGGTGAACACCGCACGGGTGACCGGCCGCGGGCCGCGTCGTGGCCGACCGACTCAGACCTGTGGAGGACCCATGCCCGCGCCCCCAGCCATCGCCATCCACGACATCACCAAGAGATACGACGGTGCCGCGTCGGCGCTGGCCGGGCTCTCGCTCACCGTGGCACCCGGCGAATCGCTGGCAATCGTCGGGCCGTCCGGCAGTGGCAAGTCGACGCTGCTCAACATGGTGGCCGGGCTGGACCGGCCGAGTACCGGCAGTGTCACGGTCGACGGCGTGCGGGTCGACCGGCTGAACGAGACCGCCGCGGCGAAGTTCCGTCGCGCGCGGATCGGAATGATCTTCCAGTTTTTCAACCTGTTGGATGACCTGACGGTCCTCGACAACGTGCTGCTGCCCGCCCAGCTCGCCGGCACACCGTCGGCCCGGGCGCGCGCCCGGGCCGGCGAGCGGCTCGGCTACCTCGGTGTGGGCA